>JADHOA010000079.1 GCA_016779185.1 Rubripirellula sp. | reverse complement strand
CGCAACGCGACGAAAAAAACGCAGCGTGCTGAACTGATTTCGAAGCAAGACTAAGTTGGGACGAAGATCCGCAAGCAATCAGTCAAGTAGGCAGCTTTATCCGCTCAAAGCACCGGCAAAACATGAAGTCTCGATTCAACCATGAGCAGGTTTCGCCGAGTGGGACTAAGGTGTTTCGATGGCGTCGGTCATTGCCTGAAGTGACTCTTGGCCAATCCTCGTACAAAAATCACCGACCGACTCGCCTTCTTCCCGGTTCGCCTTGTAGGCAGCAAAGATTCCGACAATCTCATCCACGACCTGATTGTCAGGAACCAAATCCTTGTAGATGTATGCGAGTCGATTACCTAGCCATCCACCACCGACATACAGGGTATATCGATCTTTTGCTTTACCGACCAAGGCAATATCTGCGTTATAAGGTCGAGCACATCCGTTGGGACAGCCGGTCATACGAATGGTGAAACGTTCTCGATCCAAACCTAACTTGGCAAGTGGTTGCTCCAACCCGTCGATGATTCCCGGTAATCGCCTTTCACTTTCGGTGATCGCCAGACCGCAGGTTGGAAGAGCAACACATGCCATGGACCACCGACGCACCGTACTGGTTTGCTCTGTTGTGGGTATCCCATGCTGGGTGATTAACTGAATGAGCCTTTCTTTCTTGGACTCATCGATGTCGGTGAAAATAAGACTCTGATGCCCGGTCATTCTGATCTCGGTATCAAACTCAGTGCAAATCGCGCGAATCGCCGTTTTGAATTGAATCCTTTCATTATCGTAGAGACGACCGTTCTCAACATTCAGACCATAAGACCATTTCCCGTCTCCTTGCTCTTGCCAACCCATGTGATCATCCACACCAGTCACATCATCAGGAGTGCAATCTTGCAGAGCGGCTCCAAAGTAGCTTTCGACTTCTTGCCGGAATTTTTCGATCCCCCAACGATCAACCAAATACTTCATGCGAGCAGTCTTGCGATCGCTTCGATCGCCGTTATCACGTTGAACCTTGAGCACTGCCTGACAAACGCCAACGACTTGATCAGGAGTAACAAACGCCATGCGTTTACCCAACGCCGGGTAGGTCACTTTTTTAGCGGGCGTCGTTCCCATACCGCCGCCTACCAAGACGTTGTAGCCAATGATCGTCCCATCCCTGACAACCGCAAGCAGACCAAGATCCTGCGTGTAAATATCGATACAGTTATCTTCAGGGAGCGCGATTCCCATTTTGAATTTACGCGGCAGGTAAGTTGGACCATAAAGAGGCTCTGACTCTTGGCCTCCTCCTACCAATTCCTTTTCTTGCGAACCTGGCTCAGAAACCCAAAGCTCATGATAGGCAGCCGTTTTTGGAGCCATTGCCTCGGTTAATTCATCCGTCAATCGCTCTAGTTCTTGATGGATTGGATCGAGACGCTTCGCAGGACAGCACATGATATTACGATTCACGTCCCCACATGCCGCTAGTGTGGACAGGGCAAGTTCATTCACTCGTTGAATCGTTGGCCGAAGATTATCCTTGACGATTCCATGCAACTGTATCGTTTGCCGAGTTGTGACCTTCATGGTTGAGTTACCCAATTCTTCACAGACATCTAGCATCGCCAGAAACTGTTCAGAGCGACAACGCCCCCCGGGAATTCGCAGCCGAAGCATCATCGAGTAGGCTTTATCCAAGCCTGCCTTTTTGCGATCGGTTCGAAGGTCTCGATTGTCTTGCTGATAGGAGCCATGAAACTTTAGCAGCTGGATATTATCCGAATTGAAATATTCGGTAGGACTCGCGATCTCCTCGGCAATGGTCCCACGAAGGAATCGACTCTCCTGCTTGATCCCCTCAACAGCGGTTAGCTTTGGCTTGTCGTTCGACATCGAACTTCTTTTATCCTGATTTAATTGATGAAGTAATTTGCATCATCGGCTCAGAGTACGAACCGTAAAAATGCGTTTGATTCGGGCAAGACCAAGCTTTTCCGAGGGCAAATTGTCCTAGGAACGCAAATTGGCATCGCCAATAACATCGACAAGCGGCAGCCCAAAAATCACTCTTGCCTGCACTGCCAAGCGTAGATTTTAGTGTGACAGCCACTTAGCCACCAGAAGCCTCAAAATTCACGCTTCACGCGTTTCAACGCCAATTTTTTTGACAATCAACGCTGAAAGCCCCAATTTGACCACGCCTTGAGAGACAACGTGACTGCCTCGCAAGTCTGAGAGCGACGGGTTTCACTCTCTCCGGTAAGTGTGAACCAAAGAATCGGGCAACCGTCAATCCCGACGCAAGAGTGATCTCCCACAAATATAAAAAGAGGGCAGGGGAGGGGTTTCACAAATCCCTCTGGATGGACGACGATAAGGGCGTTAAACCGATCCAGTGCGTGGACGGCTCGTCCCGTCGCCCCAACGTCCCGACCACTAAATTCATTCTCTTTCAACTCCCAGAAACAGGACATCCGAATCATGACTGCGGAAAGACTAGACGGCAAAAAGATCGCAGCTGAGATCCGGGAGGAAATCGCCTCAAAGGTTGCGAGCTTTACTAGGGAAGGTAATGGCACTCCATGTCTGGCGGCTATTTTGGTGGGTGAGGACCCTGCCAGTCAGGTCTACGTTCGAAACAAAGAGAGAGCGTGCGAGAAATCTGGGATTATTGGCCGTACTTTCCGACTGCCTGACAGTACGACACAAGATGAACTCTTGACGAAGATAGAGGAGCTCAATCAAGATCAATCAGTTCATGGCATCTTGGTGCAATTACCTTTACCGAAAAAGGGCAATGATGGGAAAGGATTTGATGAAAGAGCCGTCCTTGATGCTGTCTGCCCACTCAAAGATGTCGATGCTTTTTCTCCTGTAAATGTTGGTCTCTTGATGCAGGGTCGACATCGCTTTTTACCCTGTACTCCCCACGGCATTGTGCAACTGCTGCATCGCTATCACCTTGCCACCAGCGGAAAGCATGTCGTTGTTATTGGACGCAGTGACATCGTGGGCAAGCCAATGGCCATGATGCTTGCTCAACGTGAAGGTAGCTGCGGAGCCGACACTGCGAATGCAACCGTCACTCTTGCTCACAGCCGCACCACCAACCTCAAGGAAATCTGTCGTCAAGCTGACATCTTGATCGCTGCGGTCGGAGTGCCAGAAATGATACGCGGCGAAATGATTCGTCCGGGAGCGGTGGTGATTGATGTTGGGATCAACCGAGTAGGTGACCGCCTTGTGGGAGACGTCCATTTTGACGAAGCGAGCGAAGTAGCTTCTGCCATCACACCGGTACCCGGTGGGGTTGGCCCGCTAACGATTGCAATGCTGCTCCACAACACACTGCTGGCAGCCGAATTGCAAAACCAAGCCAACGCTTCATAACTGGAAGGACATTCTTTAGCACTCCTACCAACTAGTGCTTTTGTGGTTGAGAATCACCTTGAGTTGTATCGATTTGCGGGCAGGTGAGTATTTGAGCTACCAAACCGAAACAAAGATCTCACATGGCAAACTTAGAGTGAAAGATCTCAGACGGAAGCATATCCGTTTGGATGAGACTGATGCCATCGCCAAGCCGTCTCAACGATGGATTGAATCTCCGTGTACCGAGGCGTCCAGCCTAGTACTTCTTTTGCCTTGGTCGCGTCGGCAACCAATTCGGACGGGTCTCCCTCGCGACGGGGTCCCATCTGCTCAGGGATTGGGTGCCCTGTCACCACTCGACAGGCCTCGATGATCTCGCGAACGCTGGTCCCACGCCCCGTGCCGAGATTCAAACATAATCCTGCGCCTGGACGAAGATGTTCCAAAGCTTTCAAGTGCGCATCCGCAAGATCATTGACGTGCACATAATCTCGAACGCAGGTTCCATCGGGTGTCTGATAATCATCACCAAAGACCGTGAGTTTCTCTCGCTGTCCCAACGCAACCTGAAGCACGATGGGGATCAAGTGTGATTCCGGATCGTGGTCTTCACCAATCGAACCATCAGGGTGTGCACCAGCCGCATTGAAGTAACGGAGCGCGGCATAACCTAAACCGTAAGCTGCAGCATAATCCGCAAGAGCCTGCTCGATTACTAACTTGGTAAAGCCATAAGGGTTGATCGGTTTTTGTGGAGTGCTTTCTCGAATGGGTACTCGTTCTGGCTCGCCGTATGTCGCGGTTGTACTGCTAAAAACAAACTTTTTAACATCAGCCAATCTCATCGCTTCCATTAGCGACAATGCGGCCACAACATTGTTCTGATAATACAAGGATGGATCGTTAACCGATTCGTTAACCAACGCAAACGCAGCAAAATGCATCACGGCTTCGATCTGATGATCAACCAGCACTTGCTGCAATAACTCGCGATTAGTCAGCTCACCTTCTATCAGAAGATCGGCAGGAACCGCCGCGCGATGACCGCGAGACAAGTTATCAAATACGTGAACCTTATGCCCAGCATCTAGCAACATCCTGACAGCATGTGAGCCAATGTAGCCCGCACCACCAACAACCAAAACATTCATTAGAATCGCATCCTTTGTTTTATTCCGTAAAACAGACAGGCACAAAAATAGGCTTGAGAACTACCCTCGACACTTCGGATAAAAGAAAGCATCAGGCTGCATGCGTGTGACTAAAACTAGCTACCAAGATTGGTCTTTGAAAATGAGTCTAGCCTGAAAACCGTGGTTCTTTCATCAAATTCAATAACCAATCGTTTCAGCCGTTACATTCCTAAGCTCCAAGTTTTCTCTCGGTTTCAATTACCGATTTGACCTAGCTCAAGTCAGAAACCTTCGACATTGAAGTATTCAATAAGAGCCTCATCAACGGATTAAATATCTGTGGGGAAACGAGTCACCAAACTGCAGCAACTTCAAAACCAAGGTGCATCCACCTCGGGAGGTCGTTCGCTAGATTCTTTGAGCGAAGACTTTGTGGCTTACCTGCGAGGGGAATGTCATCTGTCTGTAAACACGGTCACCGCCTACCAACACGATCTGAATCGTTTTCTCAATTGGCTTGGAGCGCGCAGACTCTCGAGCATCTCGGTGAACCACTTGTCCGACTATGTTGGTTCTCTTCATGATCTTGGGCTTGCCGCTACCTCGATTTCGCGAAATATCGTCTCGACGAGAACTTTCTTTCGATTCCTGCAACTTGAAGGAGTCGTTCGTGACAACCCAGCGGATCTACTGTTAACACAAAAATCATGGCAGCGAATTCCTGAAGTTCTCACACCCAATCAGGTAGAGGCGATTCTCCGATCGCCTCGCAAAACGGACTCTTACTGGCAACGCGACCTTGCCATTCTCGAAGTCCTTTACGCCACAGGCTGCCGAGCGTCCGAAGTCTGCTCCTTGAGGATCAAAGACTTATCGCTGGAGGAAAAACATCTTCGCTGCGAAGGAAAAGGTGGAAAACAAAGAATGGTTCCGCTTGGTGCGCGAGCGATTGAGGCCATCAAGATCTATCGTGACGAACTTCGAGCGACTCTCGCTACAAGACGGTCGCCGGAATCAGAGGCACTCTTTCTTTCAAGAACGGGACTCTCACTCGATCGCATCCAGCTTTGGCGTCTGATTAAACGGTACGCGCGCCGTGCTGGCATTCGTTCGAAAATCAGCCCCCATAGCTTGCGTCACAGTTTCGCCACTCACCTTTTGGCCGGTGGAGCGGACTTGCGATTAGTGCAAGAGATGCTTGGTCACGCGAGCATCCAAACCACGCAAATCTATACCCATGTAGAGAAATCGAGATTACAAAAAGTGCACAAACTATTTCATCCGCGTGCGTGACAAACTATCGAAAGGCGGCTTGTCACTCAAAACAAGAAATCGCTCGATCAGTCTATAATCGAACGCGAACCACCATGCCGCTTGTATTTTGCTTGGTGTGCATCTTGCGAATCACAACTTGCCCAGGTCGATCTCGACCGACTTTCACCGTGTGGACACCGCTTTGATAAGTCGGTGCCTGGAATGAATCACCCTGAACCCTAACGGTGTACAGTATCTCTTGAGAAGCATCGTGTATCACCTGCACAACAGGCGATTCAACGTTCTCAAATTTCAATTCTGGCAAGTGACCAACAATCTCGCGACCATCGTTGTCCTGAGCTTTGATACTCATAGGCCAGCCTGGAAACTGCTTCGCGTTTTCATCGGTAACATCGACGAATCGTGGCCAACATTCGAATTCAATCGAACGATCTGATTTGCGAAAACGAACCAACCCATAACCATCAGCACGTTGAGTCTCATCGCTGCGATCAACGGGATTCGCATACGCCAACATCCTGATTGGGTTACCGAGTCCATCCTCGTATTGACCGGTCCAGGGCAGAGGACTGCCGAGCACAGCATTTGGTCCAGGCTTCTCATCGGCAGGATGCCACCATCGACCATAAATCGTATTAACGATTGCAGGGGAAGTAAAACCGAAAGGCCCATCCATCGGTCCTTCAATACCATGCTGCACCAAAACCGCGAGATGCTGATCACCGCACAAATGTGGAGCCCATACTCTGCGGATGCCTGTCAATGCTCGATTCCGGCCCGTTTGTGGCCAGCCATTACTGTCCAAGTCGGCCAGTAATCGATTTTCGGGTTGACCATGCAAATGAACCGCTCCACAAAAAGCAGTCTGGCTGAGAACCGCTTTCATCTCAGCACCTTGCCATTCCTGACCCCAAGCATCAAGAAATTTTAACTGCCGGTCGCCC
Source organism: Rubripirellula sp. (assembly GCA_016779185.1). Classification (GTDB taxonomy): domain Bacteria; phylum Planctomycetota; class Planctomycetia; order Pirellulales; family Pirellulaceae; genus Rubripirellula. The sequence continues at coordinate 6,098 of JADHOA010000079.1, read as the reverse complement.
AGAAGCTTTAGCTCCGGAAGATCCACCGACTGACGATCGTACTTTGGATCGTTGATATGATCAGGTCTCGGACCCATTTTCGGGATTTTCCCCTCCGGTCCGCTTTTGAATTTCCGATCCTCCAAAATCGCAAAATCGATTCCGCCAACTCGCAGACTGGTGTAATAAACTCCAATCCCTCGATTGATTGGTGTACCGTCGTACGGGTCTGGGAGATGCCAAGTCTGACAACGTTGAACCATATTCACATACTCGACGGGATAAAAGTATCCACCTTGAGGCCCAGCTGGAGTCGCAGCTTTCTTGCCATTCTCACCCCAAATATTTGCTTGCCCAACATCATGGTCGTCAGGAATCGTGATGACAGGGCGATCTCTTAAGACCTCGCGAAACTGAATCCCAAACTCCAACCAACCATAAGTATGCTGCGTGTGGTTATAAGTCTGATCACCCGAAAAGAAGAGTAAATCCGGATCTTGTGCAAGCAGGTTTTCCACGATCTTTGGACGCGGTCCAGGCGTACGACTGCTGTTGCAACCCAACGAACCGACAACAATCTCATCCTTGTCGATTGGATCCTTTCGAATTAACCCTTCAAAGGACGATAGATCACCGAGGCGAACACGGTACTGGAAGCTCTTTGAATTATCCCAGTCCTCGATGCGAAAATGCGAAGACCAACCTGGATAGATAACTGGTTGGGATTGAACCGTTTTCCATTCTGATTCGCTGTCTGGACGCAACTCGAGATGAACTTCTCGCGGCTCATCGGGCTTGAGTGGATAGAGCTGGCAAGTGAGCTTTAGCACCCCACGATCGTGCGTGTAGACAGCGAACGCAACGACCTCATTCCGAGGCACTAAAAGCCTCGCCTTTTTTGCTTGTTTGGGAAGTCGATTCCACCACTCTCCGACTGCGTCGGAATCAAGGTTGGGAAAATCAGGACCAAAGGGTTGTTTCGAGTCTTGAGCATCCAACGTTTGCACGAGCCCAAGCAGCAAAACAACGATTAGCAAAACAAGTCGCATTGATGATCTCTCCGAAAGCGTTACGAGAAGATGTCATCATAGCGATATCAAGACAGGGCATGAATCCGTGCTGTGAACAATCACAGCAGATCCTCTTGACAGCCAAACCGTGCGCAAAGAATGACGACGCTTTCGTGCCGCGAGATCGACACGGCGTTTTAGCGCCCCGGCCACTCAGGATCTGCAACTCTTCGACCCATCGTCGCTAGTCGAGACTGTGTATCTAACAGACGCTGCCAATCGGCTAATTGTAGGATCACCTCGTGATTTGGCTCATCCGTCCTCGCAGACTCGATCAGCTTTTTGAGACGATCGTGCAGAAAATCTAGAATTTCACAAACCTGTGCACGTTGCCCCGGTGTCATATCGTCGGGGAGATCCGGTACCTCCATCCTCTGCATGGCGTCAGCCGGCAACGGTGCTTTTGGCCCCTGGTAATTCGAGTCGAACGAGGCGACAACGCCAGCAGGATTCAAGTCTTGAGCAAGGGAGTTCTCGGCGCCGATCGCGGCAAGTCGCTCTGCAATCTGAGTCTCAGACCCTATGAGCATTAAGCTACGACCAACGGAGATTAAGTCGCCTTGACGCAAAATCTTGAGCTGGCACTCAACTCCGTTCACTTTAGTGCCATTGGTGCTATCAAGATCGGTTAGCACCAAACGATCTTTGTCCCGCTGAACCTTAAAATGACATCGACTCACACGTTCATCATTTAGCTGAATGTCGTTACCTTCCTCCCGACCTACCGTGAACGGTGGTTTTAGTTCGTCGTAGATCTTTCCACGGTCAGCTCCGTGTAAAATCTTTAGGGTGACACCCGACATTAAAGTCTCCGAAAGGGAGATGTGATCGCATTAAGCGTCAAATCTTATCGGAATAGACTAACCTTGTGCTAGCTAACTCGCCAGTAAATTTTTAGTATCCGGACGCAAAAACCCCTCTGTCGAGCCGCAAGCCAGAGGTTTTGCGGAATCATTCCGCCCACTGCACGACTCCTTAAAGACTACCCTACCTGCAGAATCACGCATTTCAAATAGTCACTTTCCGGACACGAGATCGACACCGGATGATCAGGTGAAGGCCCACGGTTCTCAAGAAGAATCAGATCACGGCGCTTTCGCTTTGCGACATCCATCAGCATGTTAAGAAAGTCCGACCGAGAAACTCGACCAGAGCAACTACAGGTGGCGAGCAAACCGCCGGGTTTTAACAGATCGATAGCAAGAGAATTGAGTTTCGCGTAGGCCCTGAGTGCTCGATCAATCTGATGCCGCGAACCTGCGAACCTTGGCGGATCAAGAATCACCGCCTCATATTGCTCACCCGCATCCACTAACGATTTAAGGGTGTCAAAGCAATCTCCTTCGATGAATTCCATCCCGTTGATTCCATTACGATTTGCAGCATTCTGTCCTTCTTCGAGTGCAGAACGACTGGAGTCAATGGATTGAACTTGCTTCGCACCATGCTTGGCAGCAACCAAGCCAAATCCTCCTGTGTAACAACACACATCGAGGACCTTGAGGCCCTTTAAATACTCCGCGACGACCAAGTGATTGAGTCGCTGATCAAGGTAAGACCCTGTTTTTTGACCACTGCGAAGGTCAACGGAAAGCTGCAAACCGTTTTGTTGATAAGAGACGCGACCCTCCGGTGATCGATCTTGATACCAAAACTCAGCTGATTCGATCCCTTCATGCTTTGCTGTTTTCTCGTCCACCCGAACCATGATGTATTCGCATCCGGTCAAACTTTTGAGTTGAGATAGAATGCTCTCTTGCCAACGCCATAAAGCTCCCGAAGTAAATTGCACCCCTAAACAGTTAGCGTAGCGATCGACGATCAGACCGCTCAGCAAATCGGATTCACTGAAAACCAGCCGTTCGGCCGTCTCTGGATCAAATGGCTCCAGAAGTCTCCGACGATCAATTGCCTCTCTCAACCTCTTTTGCCACAACTCATCATCAACTGCAATTGACGCATCAAAACTGTAAAGTCGGACGCGCAGGCGGCTATTCGGATTGATCACTCCTCGAGCGATCCAGTTACCGTCGTGGTCCAGCAACTCAATTACCTGTCCAGCTTCAAGGTGATCCCCTGTGTCCGCCAACGCATGCGCGTGCACCCAAGGATGCCTCGCCAGAAAGGGATATTGGCGAGATGGCTTCAGTCGCAAAGATATGGTTTCAGCGGCGAGTTCAGACAAGTTAGTGTCTCTGCAGGTCAGAATGGACAGCGAAAACGGCGTGATCGTGTCAACGCCACCACTCGAAGAATAAAAGCTGGGGCGAAAGTATCAAAGTGGGTGACTTCCAAGGAACCACCTAAATTTTGCGATACTCCCAGAATTCGGGAGCTGCTCGCCGTCTCGAAATCTCGCCCATTCTTCCCGTGAACGATCAAGCTCTACGGATCGCTCGCATCAACGATTTCTTCAACCACCATTCACGCTCCAACCGCTTGTTCGTTCAGTGATTTCCAGTCCCCGCCAAGTCAAATCAACTAAGCCCCAGCTTGGCCGGCAACGATCTAGTTTCAGCGCCGAGGTCGATTGCTGGCCGAATGCAGGGGCTCATTAGTGCCAATACCCAAACCCATCTTGTGGGGCATTCAGTCACCCCTGATCTTCGCGCGTTAAAAATCTCGCTTCCCTTTTTTTCCTTTGGCAACTACCCTCCGCGAATCGGCAGGATACACTTCTACTCTGCCAATCCTCTGTAATCCAATTGAGCGCAGACGATTGTCAGGACGATATATTAACGTGCCGAGACAAATAGGCACCATTTTAGGCCAAATGCCACAAGAGCCACTCTGACTAGAGTTCAACAGAAAAGGATGAGATCATGACACATGTCGTCGCCGAGCCTTGCTCTGGATGCAAATACACCGATTGCGTTGTGGTTTGCCCCGTGGAATGCTTCTACGAGGGCGATCAGATGCTCTATATCCATCCCGAAGAATGCATTGACTGCGAAGCCTGCGTACCGGAGTGCCCAGTCGAAGCAATTTTCCATGAGGATAACGTGCCAGAAGAATGGAAGAGCTACATTGAGCTCAACGCCTCCAAGGCCGAATCTGGCGAATGTGAAGTCCTCACAGAAAAGAAAGAGCCACTCGCTGACGAGTAAGATTCTTGGTGAATCCACCCGTCGCGTCATCATCATTTGTGATAATGCCCGTCCTTCGGAAGGATGGGCATTATTGTTTGATTGCCAACGAAAGCAAGACTATGGATTTGGCTTCCGTCAGCCGGTAGTCGCCCCGAAGAAATTTTTAATCCGCGAAGACGAGTGATTGAGAGATTTACGCTCATCGGGACAGCGATGGCATCTAGTCCATCATCGCACTGAGCCTCTTGGAGCAAACCTGCGGCCTCTTGGAGCAAACGGGCATTGCAAACGAGATCTGCCAGCCAACTTCGATCCTTGTTGGACAACCATTTAGCTAGCGAGCTTTGCTGCATCGATCGGATGAAGGCTCGCATCAATTGCCATGCTTGGCAAAAAACTACTTGGTTTGAAGAAATATCTTCCAACTCGCGTACCTTGGATCATCGACGGATTTCACCATCAAAGGGTTAACGCGAGGCTTTTCCGGACGCCGCAGTAGCTTCATGCGGGCTTCCTTAGGGGTACGTCCGCCTTTGCGTCCATTGCATCTCAAACAACAGCAGACAATGTTATCCCAAGACGTCGTCCCGCCGTGCGACCTCGGGATGATGTGATCCATACTTAACTGGCTTAGCGGCGTTTGCTGCCCACAATACTGGCAAGTGTGATCATCTCTCGCGAATAGATTTTTACGATTGAAGCGAACGGTTTGCATAGGCATCTTTTCAAACCGTGTTAAACGTAAGATACGTGGAATACGGAGCTCAAACCGAACCGTTTTCAGGTACTCTTCACCCGGTTGCTTTTCGAGCGATGTCAGCTCGCTTAATTCGCACCAACTTTCAAAGTCATAGCTCTGAAACTGAGAGCCTTGCTCCATCTCAATCACTTCCGCGCACTGTCGATAAAGAAGCGTAAAAGCGCGGCGAACATCGATGACCCGAACCGCCATAAAAAAACGGTTGAGTATCAATACATTGGTATCAAGTAAATTATCGGACATTAGGAACTTCTCCGAACGACGAGTTCGCTTCTTCCACAAATCTGTGCGGTTTCTGCAGCAACAATCGGAATATCGCCTGAAAGCCTGAGCCGTGAGTGTAACGGAAATGAATACACGACTGTGTTTCGACGCTCACGATGGCTGATAACCTCAATAAACCTCAAGAACGGCATCGATACTGAACAATCGCCTCTGATCGGTGGACAAACCAAGTATTGTGGCATATCACGTATTCTGATTGAGTGATTCGCAAAGTGTTGTCCGCCACCGTTGTGTTCTTCCTGAACCGAAACCTCTGCATTTTCTGAACCATCTTTTCAACAAAAACTGCCCCAAAAAGAGGCAACCAAGGTGCACAGCCAAACCATGATTGAAAACGTGTTGCAAGACCCCGCGAAGCTTGAAATCTACAGTCTCGCAGTCGTCCACTGGCTCGACTCAGCCAATGCGATTGCAGTTGGCTTCGCCATCGTCGCACTCAACGCGGTAGCTTGGGCCGGGAATCTTATTGCACTACCTGGAAATTGGGTAATGGTTCTTATTCTTGCTTGCTTTGCATGGCTCGGCCCCCAAGACGGACGGGTTGAGATTGGCCTCAGCACGGTGATCCTTGCGACCCTCTTTGCGATCGCAGGCGAGGCGATTGAGTTTGCAGCAAGTGCACTCGGAGCGAGGCGGGCGGGTGCTAGCCGACGTTCCACTCTTTATGCAGTGCTTGGATCATTTGCTGGGGCGTTAGCAGGAGCAGTGATTGGCATACCGATTCCAATCATTGGACCAATCGTCGCCGCAGTTCTGTTTGCAGGATTGGGAGCGATGGGTGGAGCGATCTATGGAGAAAGAACTGAAGGACGAAACTGGAAAGAAACATGGTCCATTGGTCATGCTGCTTTTTGGGGCCGTACATTTGGCACATTTGGAAAGATCACTGCTGGGTTTGCAATCCTAATGCTGACC
>JADHOA010000078.1 GCA_016779185.1 Rubripirellula sp. | reverse complement strand
GGGATCGATCATCAAATAGGGACGGAAAGATTCTTTTTTGCTCTGCTTTTCCAAGCTCGCTTGCAGCGATTCTCCGCAGACGACTGGAACGGCGTTCGTTTTCCAGCCGCGCAGTGTTTCTGTTGTAATACGACGCGATGTTTCGTGTGGGTCAATAATGTAGATGTCGGTGTAGTAGTCCAGATTGAGTTGGATGTGTTTGTCGGATTGCGTAACGATCTCTTCGCCGATCAGCTTCAGTTGTATTTCCGCGGAAAACGTCGACCCACAGCCATCTTGGCTTTCAAGCGTTAGGTCACCCTTCATTGCTTGCGCAAGACGTTTGGTAATGGCTAGGCCAAGTCCGGTTCCACCATATTCTCGCGTCACCGAGTTGTCGGCTTGTTGAAAGGCTTCAAAAATTTGCTTTTGCTTTTCACTCGAAATGCCTATCCCTGTGTCTTTCACAGCGATGGCGATGCGAGCGTCATGGCTCGCTTGTGCTTTCAATCCAATGGTAACTAGCACAACTCCCGTCGGGGTAAATTTGATTGCGTTTCCAACCAAGTTGTTGATGATCTGTCTGATTCGAGTGGAGTCACCTACAAGGATACTAGGCACGTCGGGGGATATTTCCCAAGCAAGTTCAAGTCCTTTACTCGACGCTCGATGCCCGAGCGTCTTCAGCGTGTCCCCGACTAGCTCTGCAATATCAAATTCAATGGATTCAAGTTCGAGTTTACCGGACTCGATCTTCGAAAAGTCGAGAATCTCATTGATGATGCTCAACAGTGAATCGGCTGAGTCAAGAATGATTTTCAAATGTTCCGCTTGGTAGCGTTCTGGGGATGCATCAAGTAAGAGTTCTGTCAGTCCAACAATCGCGTTCATGGGGGTTCGGATTTCATGACTCATCTTGGCAACGAAATCGCTCTTCGCTCGATTGGCAGACTCTGCAGCGTTCTTGGCCGCGATTAGGTCGCTTTCGACTTCTTGTCGTTTTGTCGCGTCCTCGATGCTAATCAGGATTCTCTCTGATCCGGCAAAGTTGAAACGACTGGCTTTGACGTCAATAGGCACCGAAGTGCGATCTTGTCGTATGCCGGTGATGCCGGGCATGTGAAGTGGCTTGGTGACTGACCGGGATGTCGGATCGTTGGTCACTTGGAATCGATTGGCTAGGTCAATTGGTTGGTCACTCAAGTCGGGGATCAAATCTTCGATGGATCGCTGCAACAAGGTTTGATTGTCGTATCCAAAGATTTCACTTGTTGAATGGTTTGCGGATAAAATTGTGCCGTTTGATTCGAGAACCAGTAACGCGTGAGGTGTCGCTTCAATTACCGCACTTAGTCGTTGTGTCGAAAGTTTTTGGTAGGTAATGTCGTGCGAGATACCGATTGTTCCCGTGATTTTTTCTTTGTTATCACGTAGTGGAATCTTTGTGGTGATCACCCAGAATTTCCGGCCGTCCTTTAGGATTGCCTGTTCTTCTTTGGCAATGATCGGAATTCCGTGGTTCATGACGAACTGATCGTCTAGGTTAGCGATTTGGGCATAGGCGGGATCAAAGAAATCGAAAACCGTTTTTCCCAATAAGTCTGTAGGGTTCGAGATGCCGAGTGTTTTGGCGAGTGAGTCGGTGACGCGTGTGAATCGTCCCTCTTGATCCTTGAAATAAATCGCAATTGGTAGATGTTCAAGAAGGGTTTGGAAGAGGAATCTTTCATGCTGAAGCGATTCCTCCGCAATTTTTTGAACAGTGATATCGGTGATGGATCCTGCCATCCTCGCTGCTTTGCCCTCCGGGTTCCATACGGCTTGTCCCCGAGCACGGAACCAGCGGTATTCGCCGTTTTTTGTTCTTAGGCGATATTCAATATCGTAATTGGATTCTTTCGCTAGATGCTGGCGGATGGCCCGCGTGACTCGACCTTTGTCTTCGGCGTGCAAGGCGTCTTGGAATGCTTTGAGTTGATGCGGGAATTCATCTTCGTCATAGCCAAGTAGCTCTTTGAAGCGAGGAGAATAAAAGACGACATCATCTCCGAGATCCCAGTCCCAAAAGCCGTCCGTGGAACCACGAACCGCAAGGTCATATCGCTCTTCGCTGACTTGCAGTTCACGGCTCTGTTGCTCGACCTGTTTGTCAAGATTCTGATTGATTACGGAGAGCTTCTGGTTGCTTGCGAAGAGGTTCAGTTGTTCGCTGAGGTAACTGCTGGCTGCGACACCTAATGCAACTGAATAGGCAAATATTCTTAATACGTGCCACCACCACCATGTTCCATCCCACAACGTTGACACTTCAAAGAGTAGTCCAGCGGTACCGAATAAGATGGTGTGGATGATGAACAGTAGGTCGTCAAGATGTGTGTCTTCGCGAAACCGTCTGCAAAAGAAAAGACTCCCAACCAAGAAGCCGGCACCGCCACCAAGGTTTAACAGTTTGGCGGTAACCGTAAAGCCTGCTCCTGGAGTTGCCATGGCCGGCAAGTCAGGGGATACAGAAAGTAAGACGCTTAAAATAAAACTGCTCGCCATGGAAATGATTAGGACTTTCACTCCGCCCGTTGCGGGATACTTTGATTCGGGAAGCAGAGTTAGCGAAAATAGCACGCCGCCAATCAGGGTGGCAACGCTATGGAGCCAGATAAACCGGTCGCCGGCGTTGAACATTGCGTGAAAAATATCAAGCACACCCATCGATGCCATTGACGATATGATCCAAACGTAGTGACGTTCGAGTCGATTGCGCTCGACTTCAACCGCTAGGATTCCCGCTGTTGCCAAAGCCATCATTCCGCCCACTGCTTCCATCACGCTGTGGAGAGGTAGATTGATGAAGATTTTCTCTGGAAAAAGAAAAAAGCAAACGAAGGTTCCCGCGATTGGTAGTAGCAGTGAGACGCACGCGGCAAGAAAAATCCATTGATTCCGATTTTCTGTCTGCATCACGAACTTCGTCGAAAAAAACGTCAAAGAATAAAAAGTTGATACTAGGTCAGTATATGCCTCGGTCGCCTTCGAGATTCGCATTCCTGTCTTGTTTGGCTCTGGTTCGAGCTTTCTTGTCTTGTTTTTTGATCCCTATGTGGACACTTGTGTAGAGCGCCTAGCGGCTAAGGGTTTGTGTTTCAGTTGTTAATTGGCGTATGGCAAATGACGCAAGACCAACGTTGGTCAGTAAAAGTGTTACGCTGACAACCTTCCCGACAAGCAAAAGAGAGACTCGGAAATGGGTGACGCGGCAATCCAATCGCTCGCGTTCTGAAATGCTTTGCGGAATATTCTTAGGGGTGAACATCACACTTTGTTTTTGGTTCTCGGTTTTTGATTGGTAGGTGATAGATGGTTAGTCGACGAGATCTTTTCAAAGGCTCCTTCGCCGCTGCCTGCACGAGCGGACTTGGTGAACAAACACAAGCTGATTCGTTGAATCGCTCATTGATCCAGCAAGAGAATACCAAGGAAGGATCGCTGGATTGGCAACTAACGCGTATGCGTCCCACATCGCCATCGGGAATACGCACCAACTTGATTGAAGGTTATTGCCGCTCGCAAAGTGTTGCGGTCGGCGAGACACTCGAGGTTTGTGTTTCGACTGACCCCGTTCAGCGTTTTACGTTAGAAATTTTTCGAACGGGGTACTACCAAGGTCGTGGTGCGAGGTTAATGAAGACCTATCGTTCCCTGCCCGGTAAAAAGCAGGCGACACCCGACTACGGTGAAAAGCGGTTGCGTGAATGTCGCTGGGAAACATCCGTTGAAATTAAAATACCCGATGATTGGGTAAGTGGTGTTTATGTTGGAAGGTTAACGACGGAATCAGACAAGAGCGGCTTTGGCTATTGGCAAAGCTACGTCGTCTTTATTGTTCGAGATGATCGTCCTGCTGATATTTTGTTCCAATGCAGTGACAACACATGGCAAGCATACAACCAATGGCCCGACCGCGATTCGGTTTACACTCACCCCAAGGGAAACCAGGGCCCTTGGTCGGATGTGAGTTTTGATCGACCCTACGGAAAGTACTCACAGATTTTTGATAATCCCATGACGATGGGGAGTGGCGAGTGGCTATGTTTTGAGTTTCCGATGGCCTATTGGCTCGAGCAACAGGGTTACGATGTGACCTATTGCAGTAACTCGGATCTGCTTACTCCTGATCGAGGACTCAAGTGTCGTTCGTTTCTAAGTGTCGGTCACGACGAATACTGGGATCTTCGGCAGTACAAGAGTGTGGTGACGATGCGAGATGCGGGTGTCAACTTAATGTTCTTTTCGGGTAACTCGGTTTGTTGGGTGAGCCCTTTTCGCGAAAGTTATGATGGACGAAAGAACCGTATCCTTTTTCGAGGTGGTCCCTACGGTGGTGATTATGAATTGGCGAGACAAAGGGATCAGCAACATGGGCCTTTTCCTTATCGCGGTCCCGATGAAGGCTATTTGATGGGGGCAAGGAATGTTGATCCCGTGAACGGTGGCGGCGATTGGGTTTGTGCAAAACCTGAGCATTGGATCTACAGGGGAACCGGCATGGAGCAGGGGGATCGCATTCCTGGGCTGATTGGCTGGGAGTACCATGGTGATCCGCCAAGCGACATTGAAGGGCTAGAGGTCATCGCGGAGGGGACGGCGCTCCAGGGAGGCGTGAATCCACAGCACTGGACAGCGACGATTTATCCTGGGCCTAAAAATAATTTTGTGTTCAATGCATCGACCATTTGGTGGGCTCAAGCAATGTCGAGTCCTCCAGGGCATATGTTGCCCTGGTCACATTTCTCACGGCCGCACGGTCCCGATACGCGTGTGCAGCAGATGACCAAAAATCTTGTTGAGCAAGCGATGAAAAGCTAGCCGAAAACGGATCGGTTTGTCGTGAATCAGCTAGTGACGAATCCGTTGTTTGTGACCCAGTACCATTGGAGGCTGCTTCCAGTTTCGAGAAACGCCCGTTCGCCTTTGCGGTCTCTGAGGTGAGAATTCCTTTCGCGTCGGTTAAGCGTTTCGCGGTGGCGGTCACGTCGGCAAGTGGTCTTGCCAACCGAGTGAGGTTTTTCCTCATTCGCTCCGGATTTCGCGTGCTGTTTCGGGGGGGCGGTCGGCGTTGGCATTGCGGTCCCTGCTTTGTGCACGTTCGGCATTCCCAACGCGTCCGCTATCTCCTTCTCGTTTGATGACGCCGTCTCGATTTACGCTTCCTGCTCGATTCACGCTTCCTGCTCGATCCGTGCCGCCCGATCGTCGCAACGTCCAGAGGTAGAATTCCTCGATTGTGATTTTTTGGTCGTCACCTGCGGGCTCCGAAAAGTGCTGTTGTTCTCTTGCTCGACGTTCTGAAGTCATCTCACCTTCACGCATCGCAAGCCATTCTTCGAACGAGACGCTTCGATCTTGATTCTTGTCGTAAGCGGCAAAGATTCTTTTAGTTTTTTGCATCACTTGGTCTTGGTTCGCGGAGACTCCGTCACGCCGCACTTCAGCTGACCTTCTTGCGTTTCCTTCGCCGTCTCGCGGAGTGTCGTTCTCGCGGCGCGTCATTTCTCTCTCACCGGAGGCTCGCTGATCGCGGCTGACGTCAAGTCGACCTCGACCATCGCGACTGAGCTGTCCATCACGCTGCGATTGAGTTTGTTCGAGTTGTCGTCGCAGTCCGGAAACTTCAGCACGTAATTGGCGAATCATTTCAAATAGTGCCCGCTCACGATCGTTCTGAGGAACAAAGTCAGCAGGTTGTCGGTCCGGTGATCGATCAACATTGATATCTCTATCGAGTTGACCGCTATCTCTGACTTCTCTTGCCTCACGCGGTTTATCCGTTCGAGCCGGTTCCGCTCGACGTTCGTCTTTGTTCTCTTGCCCTAACACGGTGAGACTCAATAGTGAAATCAGGAGTAAACCAAGCAGGGGCAATCGTATTAACATCGTCGGGATTCTCGAAATGCTAGTTGGTGGAAGAGACGCGGAACCTAACACTGAGTTATTCTAGATCAGGCGATATGTTTGGTGTTCGATTTCCCGAGGGACTGTCTAGGGAAATTTTTAAGCTTTTATTGATAGGGCGTCGTTGCAGCGACAGCAAGTTGTCGAGTGGGCGGGGGGATTTTCTTTTGTTAGAAAGGGGCAACAAACGGATGGTGCATTGTCCAAAAATCTAGCGGCACCGGTATAAAAGTGGGCGTGAGGATACATGGCTAAGTTGTATTTCTATTACTCAACGATGAATGCTGGGAAATCTACCGCATTGCTTCAGGCGAGTTACAACTATCAAGAGCGAGGAATGCAGACCTTGATTCTGACGCCAGCGGTTGACAACCGTGCTGGCGTAAAGATGGTTTCGTCCCGAATCGGCTTAGAATCGCCAGCCATTGCCTTCGATGCCACGGAAAACTTATTTTCGCTAGTACGCGAGCGACATCTTGAAAAGAAAATCGGTTGCGTCTTTGTTGATGAGGCGCAGTTTCTAAAGAAACAGCAAGTCAAGCAACTTTCTTGTGTCGCGGATGAGCTTGGCGTTCCAGTGCTTTGTTACGGCCTGCGAACTGATTTTCAAGGGAATCTTTTTCAGGGCAGTGAACAGCTACTGGCTTGGGCAGATGAGCTGAATGAAATCAAAACCATTTGTCACTGCGGAAGAAAAGCAAACATGGTCTTGCGGGTTGATGCTGCCGGGCACGTGGTGAAAGAGGGAGTGCAAATCAAAATTGGTGGTAACGAACAGTACGTGTCAGTTTGTCGAACGCATTTCAAGAGCGGGATGGTCAAGCGTCGTCAAGATGAATTGTTGCTTGACGGATTTGATGAGTGACCTCAAGTTCACGATCCAATCGCATGAACGAGATTGGCGAGACTAATGAGGTAATTGCAAACCGCCTTCGTGGTTCTGTGCCAGAGGAATGATCGAAGACGGAAAATGTTTTCACTGTCTCGATGCGGGAAACGACGGTGCGATCTCTTGGTGTTAGGAAGCCATACGCTTTATTTGGTGCGTTAGCGTCCTGATAAGCCCCATGGGTTCGCGAACCGCGGACGAGGACCGCTGTATTTTATTGTCTGATTTGGTCTTTATGTTTTTTGTGCGTCGAGGCACAGCAATCATGTTCCATTATCTGAAGGTCTTGATTCTGGCATCGGGAAGTGCTGGTGCGGCGGGTTTAATTCATCTGCCGATCATGCTGTTTCCTGCGTTCATGATCGGCTCGTCGATTGCAACCTATCTATTGAAAACAACGCGTTTCAGCGTTATCTGGTTGATGTCGTTTGTCGCCTACGTTGTGTTGTTTTTAACACGAGGCGAGCTCTATTTTCCCATCGCAAAATGGTTAGGCTTGTTCTAGCCAGTCGACCGTACTGCTTTGTCAACGAAACATGAACGTTCCATTGCTCTGGTTTAAGTTTGGTGTTCCGTTGGAGGCAATTTGTTGTCCTGCTGATTTCAACGCGTGCGCATTGCAGCTAATGATTTCTTGCTTCGATCAGCTCGTCGCAATGCATTCCAGTGTCTTCGATTTGTATTTGGTTGTCATCTCTGTTACGGTGCGTACCAAAGGATCGCAGTAGCTTTGTGTAATCCGCGTCCCCTTTAGATCCTAACAATGCCAATAAGCGGCAATGATTGTTGACGTTAATTCGCTCGGATTGGTGAGGTGTGTTATCACTGAAGTTCGACTAGTGTCACGGACTTTTTCAATGGGAAAATATAAGGGCTTTTTCAATGGCTGAATATTTCTTGTATATTGTTTTTTATACCGGGTTGCTTGCAGGTGTACTGCTTTTTGTTAGATGGGTTGCGTATAAAAAGAAATCTGGGCGCGGATCGGATGGTGGATCGGATGGCGGATCTGATGGCGGTTTCTTTGGCGGATTTTTTGGAGATGGTGGTGGAGATGGTGGTGGAGATGGTGGTGGAGATGGCGGTGGTGGTTGCGGTGGTGGTTGCGGTGGTGGTGGCGAGTAGTTCGCGGTGACCTACCTCTCGCGGTGCTCGAATGTCCAAGCATTCACTGTTCGTTCATACTAGGGTGCGAATTTATTCGAGTGTGGTCATCATTTGCTGGGCGGTGGCTGCTTTGTCCGTGCCACTAAACGAAGGAGAAGCGATCCGTGGAAGATTTAGCAAAGACGCCTCAAAGTGACGCGGAACATTCGCGTCGACTCCGCAGTGAGGGGAATCTTGCTACAAGTCGAGATCGGCTGAGTATATATCTCGCCTATCTCTGCGTCGGGTTGTACTTCGTTGAGGAAGGCATTATCGGTAGCGAACATAGTCTCGAAGGCCCTCCTGTTTTTTTGTGGTTCGAACGCGCAATCGCTGTTTTCTACAGCTATGAGTTGGTCTTTCGATTTAAAGAGACCAATTGGTCGGTTCGCCACCTTCGATCAGTACATTTCTGGATCGATCTGGTGGCGGTTTGTCCTTTTTACGTGGGTTTTTTTGTCCCACCAGGACAGCTTCATCTGGTTCGTACCCTACGATTGCTTCGTCTGCTCAAGGTTCTGCCATTCATGCCCGGCGTAAGGCTTTTGACGCGAGCAGTTGTACGGTCATGGCCGCAAGTGCGAACGTTGATTGCTGTTGAAGGGATTATCGTTCTTTTCTCGACTGCCGCGATTTACGAGTGTGAACGGGAGGTCGATGGGACCGCTTTTAGCAATTTATTTGATTCGATTTGGTTCACCGCAGTGACGGTCACAACGGTGGGTTATGGGGACATGACTCCCCAAACGATATTGGGAAGATCGATTGCATTGCTAACGTTTATGACAGGTTTGGTGTTGTTTGCTGTTTTTGCAGGTGTCATTGGAAGCGCAATTACCGATATCCTTGATGATGAGATTGAAGTTGAGGAGCCGAGGAATTAGATGAGTTTAGCTAAGATTACACTGTTGATTGGTGTCTGCTGCTTGACAGGATGCGGGCCGGATATCGAGACCCAGACCTCATCAACCAATCAGCGAGATTACACTCGAACGGTATCAATCGACGGTGTTGATGTGCTAACGGTTACCTGTTCGTATTTAGGGAATACACCTGTCGACGTAGAACAGTATCAAGAAAAATACACGCATGACTTTCAGAAAATCAAAACGAACTTTTACCGTGTTGAGTTTGTGAACCATACGGATTTTGAGATAGAAGCGGTCGGTATCTTCTATCAAATGAGGGTGGGGGAGTATCGTGGAAAAGCGAATCGTTCGGCTGTTGACTTCGAGGAAGTTTGGGGGCGAGTCGATATTCCAGCTCGTTCTGGGATATCAAATGAGTTGAACTTCGTGTGGGCCAAAGGTCCTAACACGCTTGTCAAAAATTATACGTTTCGAGCGAAGCACCCAGTGGACCAAACGGATGTCGAATTTGATTGCGAAGTGTCACTGCTTTATCAATAGTGATTGTTATTCTGCTTTGTGAGGAACGTAATGCTTTGCGGAGTTGGCTATCGACATCCTTTGAGGCAATGGATCAAGGATTCGGGCAACACAATTGAGTGCCTTGAGATAACAGCAGAGCATTTTTACGCGGGGCACCAGCGTAGCACTCTGCATGAACTGGGAAGAACCTATCCTATTTCGGTGCACGGATTGGGGCTATCTCTGGGGTCGCCCGGAGGACTGCGTTCGGAGGATCTATGTGAATTTGTTAGTGTTGTCGAGGCGTGTCAGCCACGTTGGATCTCTGAGCATGTTGCGTTCACACGGACAAAAGATATTGATCTAGGGCATTTGAATCCTGTTCCACCAACGGTTGAAAATGCTGAGCTCATTGCTGCGAAAGCAAGGGAGCTTTCAAACGCTTGCGAGTGCCCGATTTTACTTGAAAACATCACCTCCTCGTTACGGCTTCGTGGTGATTTGAATGAAACCGATTTTCTAAAACGAATTTGTGATTTGGCCGACTGTCGTCTCCTGTTGGATATTACCAATCTTTATATCAACAGCCGAAATCATGGTTTTGATGCTGCAGCGTGGTTGGCCGAGTTGGGGGCTGAGAGGATTGGGCAAGTGCATTTGGTCGGCTATTCTTGCCACGGGGGTGTTTGGAGCGATTCACACGCTCAGCCCATTCAAGATGATTTGTGGGATCTTTTTTCAGAAATTATTTCAAAGGGTGACGTTGATGCTGCGTTCATCGAACGTGATTCGCGATTTGAAGACGCTCGCGTTGATCTTACGAGAGATCTCTCCACGATGCACCGGCTGGTGAATCGTGAATGAGACGGAATTGTTGGCCATGTTGTTGCAAAACAAATTGGCAAGAAAGTTGTTCGCGGAATCCAGAGAACAATTCGTTCAGCAGTACCAGATTGCGTTGAATTTGGTTGCTTTTTTAGAGCACCTAGATGTGTTGCAACTTGAGCGGCAAGCGGAATTGCTGCAAAACAAAAGGCTGCATGAAATTCGCCATCTTGCGCCAAGGACTTTGAAGTGCCTCAACGACCGTGCCGGTGAATTATTTGAGAAAACCGTAGCCGCTAGCTTTCCGATTGGGAGTGATCGACATTGGATTGATGCTCAACAGTTTTTGAAATCACTGCAGCATTTAGGTGAATCAATCGATCAGCGTGAAAAAAATCGAATTGACTTTAGATTGAGTGGCAAGCGAGTTTGCTTCCGTATTCTCACTCCGACAACACATCACGGTTGGGGCGGGCACTTGTTGTTTCGATATAAGGGTGATCTGAAGCAGTGTGGGTATTACTTGTCAAGTAAAAGTCGATAGCGCTGTGTTTTCTTGCAGCAGTTTTTTCGCTAGTGCGGGTTGATTTTTGGTAACGAAAAGAGAGCCCTACGATCCTCCGCCAAGCAAAAAAGCATAAGGCGATAAGTTGTTGAACTTAGGTGTTTCGTGTTATTCGATGCGAGGTGACTTGTTGATTGCACGCAGCATTCCCTCGGCTTTCGCCCATGTTTCCGCTTCCTCCATCTCGGGTTGGCTGCGTGCGGTGATTCCACCTCCTACGGGGAATTGCCAATATCCATTGGTAGCGGTGACGGTTCGGATAAGGATGTTAAAGTCGGCTTGAGATCCAACGCCGAGGTAGCCGATCGATCCGCAGTAGGCGCCGCGACGATTGGGTTCTAACGCTGCAATCGTTTTCATCGCTTCGATTTTTGGTGCGCCGGTTACGCTACCACCGGGAAAGCAAGTTTCCAGAAGCTGAGAAGGCGTCTGGTCAATTCGAAGTTTTCCTTGAACGACGGAAACAAGATGTTGGATATGTTCGTAAATCTCTAGGCCACACAGTTTCGTCACGACAACGGAGTCATCTTCGCAGGTTCTTGAAAGGTCGTTCCTGAGCAGATCGACGATCATGATATTTTCTGCTCGATCTTTTTCGCTCGCGATCAGTTGCTCTGCTAGTTTCCGGTCAACCGATTGGTCGCCCGTGCGCCGCACCGTTCCTTTGATCGGACGTGTTTCCACCTGCCGACCACGTATCTGTAGGAAACCTTCTGGACTGCTGCTGGCGATTTGGAAATCGTTTTGGTGATAGTAGGCACTGAAGGGGGCGGGATTCACCTGTCTTAATCGCAGGTACAATTCGGCGGTGGAGCAATTCGCTGGGGTGATTAGACGTTGCGCTAAATTCACCTGAAAAGAATCACCATTGCAGATAGCGTCCACGATCGCTTTGACGGCTTTTGGGAATTGCTCCGGTGCGAAATTACTGAAGATATTCTCGTGTTGCGTTGCATGTTGCCCAAGTAGTTGTTCATGCGTTGAATCAGTTACAAACGCAATTTTATTCGATGGCTCACCGACTGCAGGATGCGAACGAAGTTGTGAAGGTTGGTTCGACTCTGGCCTGAGTAAATCGAGAATCTGATTAGCTCGCACTTCAGCAAGTTTGCATCGCGTTTCCCAGTCCCGGTGGAACTCGCCTTGGCAGATCAGCCAAGACATTCCAGTGGTATGGTCGGTTGAAAGCGTCCAGTCGTAGAGGCCGACGGATAAGGCGGGGATGGAGAGTTCGTCCGGGGGAGGCGGAGAAATCTTCTCAAGCCACGTGACCGCTTCGTATCCCCACAAACCCGCGATCCCACCTTGGAACGGAGGTAGTTCCGGATCCATCTCGTGAGGAAGCTTTGAATAAAGCTCGTGTAAGGTGGGCCAAGGGTTCTCATCCTCGGGATTGGCGATAATTGTTTGGATTGGGTCGCAAGTTAGGAAAGAGTAGCGTCCGATTGGCGGCGAACCTTCGTCGAGTTGGCGAGTTGGCGACGAGGAGTCAAGCCAGAGGCAACCCGGTCTCTCGCAGAGTTGCGCAAACGCTTTGGTGAGCGAGAAGTCACTCGGCATGCGATGCACAAAGGGTACCTGTTGTCTGGTCATGCTGTTTTTTCCGCTGCAGCGGTATCGGCTCGCAGGGGCCGTAGGGTGTGTGATTCGTCCTGATAGGGAACAGTATGGAGCACCTGTCTTGATTGTCTAGGCGATGCCGCCGTTATCGTTGCGTTGCTGTTTAAGATCCGTTCGCTGCATCAATCATTGCTTGGATTTTCGGTCGCAGGTCGACACAATGGCTGCGGAAAGTCAATCGACGGCGATCCTTTTGGTCGGTGAGATCGATTTTGATCCAGAGCGTATCGATTGGCATTACCGATTCCATACGGTCTGCCCACTCAATGATGGTCCAAGCATCCTCTTCGAACAATTCTTCCACACCCAGTTCCAGAAACTCGTCTTCGTCGTGGACGCGATACGCATCCATGTGATGCATCTTAATTGCGCCATGATGACTCTGCAGAAGCGTGAACGTCGGACTGGTGACGGCGTCGGGATCAATGTTGGCTGCTTGAGCCAGGCACTGGGTCAGTGTGGTTTTTCCAGCACCCAATGTTCCGATGATGCCAACGGTTAATTGAGTCGGTAGGT
>JADHOA010000077.1 GCA_016779185.1 Rubripirellula sp. | reverse complement strand
GCATTGGCCCCAGTATTCCTCTGCGCGATTTGAAGGAAAATCCAAGAATGGAAAATGGGGTGACGCGGTTGAGGAAATTGATTGGTCCACAGGCGTGATTCTGCAAACGCTCAAGGAGCTAAATCTGGACGAAAACACGCTTGTGATTTTCACGTCCGATAACGGCGGTGCGGTACAACACGGAGCACATAACGAGCCACTAAAAGGCGGCAAGGGCTCTACATTCGAAGGTGGTCAACGCGTATGCAATGTGATGAGATGGCCCGGAACCATTCCTGCTGGCCGAGAGTGCAAAGAATTGATTACCTCGATGGATCTTCTGCCGACCTTTGCTCGATTAGC
Organism: Rubripirellula sp.; assembly: GCA_016779185.1. GTDB lineage: Bacteria > Planctomycetota > Planctomycetia > Pirellulales > Pirellulaceae > Rubripirellula. The sequence goes on along the minus strand of JADHOA010000077.1, from coordinate 12,573 downwards.
TGGTACCCAACCTCCTACCGACGTCATCATTGATGGCAAAAACATCGAACCGCTCATTCGTGGAGCAAAGGACGCCAAATCGCCTCACGATGCCTTCTACTACTACTTTCGAGATACACTCGAATGCGTTCGCTGGGGAAAGTGGAAACTTCGAATCGCACAGGTTCGTGGTGGAAAACCCGAGGAGCTACCACAACTTTTTGACCTCGAGAAGGATCTATCAGAGACCCACAACTTAGCTAGACAGCACCCAGAGATTGTCACAAGGATCATGGAAATCGCAGACGCAGCCCGCAAAGACCTAGGCGATGGAACGGAGCAAGGCCAAAACCAACGACCTGCTGGCTTGGTTGAAAACCCTCGAGGCCTTACCGACCCTGAATAAAACATGCAAGCAAGATCGATCTAAGTAGTACCCCAAGTCGCGTACTTGCGATCGCAAGTAAGAAGGTGGTTCATGACGCCGGCGAGGCATCAAAGGCAGACATTTTAAAGTTCGGCACATTGTTTTTCTTGGACGAATCACGAGTCGCTTCAAAGCGTTGTGTTTTCTTTCAATTTAGATGGAATCGGGGCACTGCTCAGACTTCACAAACTCGAGCAACCAACACACCCCGTAACATCCGCACCGTAACTCGCTCCCAAAACCTCACCTCCCAAATAGCAAGCCTTTCTAATTGACAAACCCATTGATTAGGATACGGTACGATCTTGGGGTACAGCTTCCATTACTCGGTATCACTTTTACCCGCAATGAGGCAAAGAAATACCCTAAAAAACAGCACTCTCGACACGCGACAGGAAAAATACAACCAAGAAAGAACCGATCCTGTTAACACAAAGAGTTCGTGTCGATTTCTAAAAGACCTCGCAAAATGAAAAATCAACTTTCATCCAAATTCAAAAGCCATTTCGCGATTCAACGATTGATACTGAAATCGTTGCTGTTCATGGCTTTCTTGGTTACAGAGATTTGCGACACCGAAGCGCAGCAAGCAAAGAGCGAAGTCGATCAGGACCAACTGCCCAAGGCCTCCGAGATCGGTGATCGCCTCTTTACGCTCAAAGTGATGCCGATCTTTAAAGAGAAGTGCGTTGGATGTCACGGCGGTAACCAGCAGGATATCAAAGGTGAATTCAGTATCCTCAGTCGTCAGTCGGTACTGCGTGGAGGAGAATCTGGTGACCCAGCAATTGTGATTGGACATCCCGACGATAGCTACATGATTAGTGCCATCAAGTGGGAGGGTTCGGAAATGCCTCCCAAGGAAAATGATCGCTTAACACCACTGCAAATTAGCACGATTGAGCAGTGGGTCAGAATTGGTGCTCCGTGGCCCAGCGATGCAAGACAAAAACAAATTCAGGAGGAAAACGCCTCCATCATCGAGAATGAAGACGGACGCCTTGTCGCAACAAGCGGCGGGCAGTCCGATCAGTGGACGAACCGACGCTATCAGAGAGAAGACCTCTGGGCTTTTCTGCCGCTCCGTACCCAAAGTGAACTCAATCCAAAGGGTATTCCTCGAAATCAGATGATTGATCATTTGATTACCGAAGAGCTGAATCAACAAGAATTTTCCAGCGCACCTGAAGCGACCGCGGCAGAACTAATACGTCGAGCTACTTATGACTTAACTGGATTGCCGCCGACTTACGAGGAGGTCAGCCAGTTTCAAACTCAACATGCCAAGAACAGTAAAAAAGCGTGGAGCGAACTAATCGAACGGCTACTCTCGAGCCCACGATACGGTGAACACTGGGGACGCCATTGGCTAGATGTCACGCGATACTCTGATACAGCAGGCATGTCGAATGATTATGAGCGATCGAATCTTTGGCGGTATCGAGACTATGTGATTCGGTCTTTCAATTCCGACAAGCCATACAACGAATTTGTCCGCGAACAACTCGCTGGCGATGAGTTGGCAGATCTCTCATTACAAGCGAGAGAAGATCTAACGCGGGAAGAGCTCGAAGTTTCACAAGTCAAAGGTCAGTATAACCAACAAGAGTCCGAATGGATTGTCGCAACGGGTTTCCTACGTCTAGGACCTTGGGACAATGCAATGATCGCCAACGACGAGGCAAGGCAAATCTATCTTGATGACTTGGTAAACATCACGGGCCAGACATTTCTTTCACAAACCCTTCGATGCGTCAAATGCCACGACCACAAGTTTGATCCGATTCCGACCCGGGATTACTACCGGATTTATTCGGCATTCGGTACCACGCAGATGGCAGAGAGAAATGTTCCTTTTTTGGAATCAGAGAATAGGCAACGATTTCATGAAGAACAAACGCATGTGGAGAAAATGCTCGCCTATGCTAGAACCGAAAAAGACAAAATCATCAACGTGCAAGAAACAGCTGCCAAGGAGTGGTACCAAGAGCATCAGCTACCCTACAAAACCGAAGACGATCGCAGAAACGATCCGGACGAAATGAAACCGCCGCGGCATGTGGGGCTCAACTACGTCCAACAGGGTCAGCTCAAGGTGCGAGAGCAAGATGAATGGATTTGGAATCGCCGTCTCGAACGCTATCAGCCGATGGCTCAAAGTGTTTACAACGCGGACAGCACCATCCTTGCTTGGAATGGAGCCAGAATGCTGCGTATCAACCGGAAACGGCAAAAGGGAACAACGACCACCGGCAATATTTTAATAGGTGGGGCCCTCACCGCCGTAGGTGAAGCAGTCATGCCCGGCGTCCTCAGCGCCGTCGCGGTTCCAAGCAGCAATGACCCAGCAGCACCCTACACTATCTCAGACTCCATCAACGGCCGTCGCCTAGCACTTGCGAATTGGATCGTTGATGAAAACAATCCACTGACCACCCGAAGCATCGTTAACCGTGTGTGGAAGTATCATTTTGGATCGGGTATCGCCGCCAACCCTAATAACTTTGGGGGCAAAGGCGCAAAGCCCACCCATCCACAATTACTCGATTACCTTGCGAATGATTTCATGGAGCAAGGCTGGTCGATCAAGTCATTGCACCGGTTAATCATGATGTCATCTACCTACAAACAATCGACTCGACATCCAGATCTTGATTCACTCCAAGAAAGTGATCCCAACAACCTCTACCTTGCTCGATTCTCTAGAAGACGACTCATTGCCGAAGAATTACGAGATAGTATTTTGCAATCAACGGGAGAACTGGTACATGAAATTGGAGGGCTTCCAATCATGCCCGAGATCAATATGGAAGTTGCACTCCAACCAAGAATGATTCAGTTTTCGATTGCCCCTGCGTATCAACCGTCGCCGACGCCAGAGCAGCGAAATCGCCGTTCGGTTTACGCTTACCAAGTACGCGGGCAAGCCGATCCGTTCTCCGAGTTATTCAATCAACCGAATCCAAATGAATCGTGCGAGAGCCGAGAAACAGCCGCGGTAACTCCGCAGGCATTTGCCTTGCTTAACAGCGAAACCATGAATGATCGGGCGATCGCAATCGCAGAGCGAATCTTGCTTGAATCGCAAAAAGAAAGTGGCCCAGAAAAGTCCGATCTACAAAATCAAATTCGTCGGGCTTTTCGGTATATCCTCAAACGTGAACCTTCTCCACGGGAGCGACAGCGACTTTCTGAATACGCATTAAAAATGATCCCCTATCACCAAACCCATGCAGCCCAGCCCACGGTCTACCCAACGAAAATCACGCGATCGCTAGTCGAAGAATTTACGGGAAGGCCATTTGAATACGAAGAAATACTGCCTGTGTTCGAAGATTACCGAGCAGACACCAAGGCAGATCAAGTTTCTGCCGAGTCAAAAGCCTTAGCGGATGTTTGCCTACTATTGTTCAACACAAACGAATTCCTCTACGTGGAATAATCTGCTTCCGTCACCACTTCGCCTTTTGCAAATACGCAGAAACCGATTAATCAAGAATTGCAACCATGCTTCATCCTTCAAGAAGACAAGTCCTTTATGGTTTAGGATCCACCCTTGGGACGGTGGCGTTTTCATCAATGGTTCAGGCAGAAGAAAACGCGAATCCCTTGGCTCAAAAGCAGCCAATGCATCCGGCAAAAGCCAAGAATGTCATCATGTTATTCATGGAGGGCGGCCCGGGCCAGATGGACACATTTGACCCAAAGCCCGAATTGACTAAACGACACAAACAGGAATCGAAGCTGACCGGAGGCCTAGAAACGGGTTTTAAATTTTTTGTTGGCAGCCCGTTCTCGTTTCGAAAAGTTGGAGACAACGGAATCGAAATGTGCGACCAATGGCAACATCTCGCGGACCCTTTTGTTGCCAACGAACTTTGCAATTACCGAGGTTGTCAGGCAGAGTCGCTGAACCACCCCGAAGCGTTATTCCATATGAATACGGGAAGCAGACTTGGGGGAGATCCATCACTGGGCGCGTGGGCGAATTACGGTCTTGGCACCGTAAACCAAAACCTACCGGGTTACGTGGTGATGACGGAACTTGCGATGCCACAAGGCGGTTCAACCAATTGGAGTAATGGCTTTCTCCCCCCCGGCTACCAAGGAACTCGCCTACGTCCGCAGGGATCACCGATTCTTGACCTATCTCCTCCAAGCCACAAAGATCACCTTCACCAACGAGCAGCGTTAGATGAATTGGCATGGCTGAATCAGCAGCACATGCAATCAATCGGCGAACAAGACAAAAAGCTAATGGCGCGGATGGAGAACTATGAACTCGCGTTCCGAATGCAAAGCGAAATCCCAAGCGTTATCGATCTAGCGAGTGAATCAGAGTCGACCATTGATATGTACGGAATGAATGCCCCAGAGACACAGGTATTCGGACGCCAGTGTTTGATGGCAAGGCGATTGGTAGAAAATGGTGTGCGATTCGTCCAAATTTTCAGCGGTGGCTGGGATAGCCATGATTACCTCGAACGAGGCCATAGCGCCAGAATCAAAAGTGTTGACAAGCCGCTGGCAGGATTACTACGCGATTTAAAACAACGAGGCTTGCTCGATGACACTCTGGTGATCTGGACCGGCGAATTTGGACGCACTCCAGATAACAATAAACGCGGTGGTGTTTATTCGCTAGGCAGAGGTCACAATAATCAAGCAATGACCATGCTCTTAGCAGGCGGGGGTGTGCGACCTGGCGTTGTAGGTGCAACCGATGAATTTGGAGCGACGGCGGTGGAGAAGGTGCACCCGATTCGCGATCTACATGTCACACTGCTGCATCTATTAGGACTCAACGATAATAAGCTCACCTATTTCCACGGCGGACGATTCAAACAGCTTTCTCAATTCGGCGGTGAAGTCATTCACGAACTGATTAGCTAATCGCGATCTTCAGCTGTCACGACCGGGCTGCTATCGAACCATCCCCGACTGAGGCAGTGCCATAAAACGCAGTGTTAACCTTTCATTTCTCATCGGCTCGTTATGCGAACGCTCACCAGCACTCCGAGGCAACGCAGAATTAAACCTTATATTTCTTTGCTCACGTGGAACGCCCTCGTTCTACTCACTTTTTGCTTCGGTCATGCAGTCTCATCGTTAGCTCAGGAGACAAAAGATGGCAATCCAAACATTGATGCGAAATCAAGTACCAGACCAATATTTGCGTTAGCGGGTGATTCCACCGTCACCGATCATGCTGGTTGGGGTCTAGGCTTCCAAGCGTTGCTGCGTCCGGAAGTCAGTTGTGTCAACTTCGCACAAGGTGGAAGGAGTTCTCGAAGCTTTCGAACCGAAGGATTTTGGCAAAAATGCCTCGATGCCAAACCACGGTATCTGCTTATACAATTTGGACACAACGACCAACCTGGCAAGGGACCAGCGAGAGAATCCGCAGCCGACGGTGATTTCAGGCTACATCTTTCTCAATTCATTGAAGAAGCGAGAAAGCACGACATCGTTCCTATTCTTGTCACGTCTCTTACTCGGCGCCGCTGGACCGCAGAAGGCAAAATCGAGGAAAGCCTGAGAGAGTATGCGGAGGCAACTCGGTTTGTCGCAGCAACCGAACAAGCAACGTTAATCGATCTTCATCAACTAAGCATTGAGCAATGCGAGCAGATTGGGCCGACCGCATTTCGCGCCTTTGAACCGATGACAGAGAAAGGTGCCGATCACACTCACTTGAATAAAGACGGAAGCTTGGCGGTAGCGAACCTCGTCGTTGCAGAGTTAATCAAGGCTTTGCCTGAACTCATTGAACATTTTGATCTAACGAAACTGAAAGATTGGAAGGTCCCTCGCATCATTCCTGATAGTCTTCGTACAAGCAGCCTGTCAATTGAGAACCGCAGCGACACGATCACCGTTTATGCAAACGGAAAAACGATACTCTGCTACAACAAAGTTTCGCCAGCAGCTCCGCAGGGTATCGATAAAATCTACCAGCGCAGTGGTTTTTTACATCCCGTCATGACACCCAAAGGAAAAACAGTCACCGCAGCGTTCCCATTTGACCACGCTCATCAGCAAGGGATTTTTTCGGCGTGGGTATCGACAACATGGAATGAGCACGAGATTGATTTTTGGAATCTGGCAAAAGGAAGCGGACGGGTACTACATCAAAACGTCAACCAAATTTTCCAGGAGGGCGATTGCATCGGTTTTGAAGTTGATTTGGTACATCGCATGGAGAAACCTCACGTCGTCGACATTCTCAAGGAAACGTGGAAAATCACCGTCAATCCTCCCTCGGATCAACACCACTCGTTTGATCTTCATTCAAAGCAAACGCTCCTGACAACGCTTCCGTTACATATCAATCGATTTCACTACGGAGGGTTTGCGGTAAGAGGTCCCGTGGCTTGGCTGACTCCGTCGGATCCAGACAAGATGCAGAACTGGCCAAAAGTAGTAGGCTGCCAGATCAGCAATGAATATACGACCGACCGGATCGAGGGTAACCATATGCCGACTCGCTGGGTAAGCATGACGGGACAGATCGACGGCGCACCGGCTTGCATCACGATGATGTGTTCGGATTCAACATCGCCAGATGGCATGACTGCACGACTTCATCCATCCAAACCCTACTTTTGTTTTGCTCCATGTATCGAAACAGATTTCAAGATCACAGACGAAGAACCACACGCTTCGCACTATCGCTTTCTGATCACGGACAAAGCACCAGAGACAGAATGGATCAAAAAGCAGTGGATTGGCTGGCAAGCGAGTATCCATTCTGCGAACTAAACTCACGTTGCTTCAAGTGAGTTACGACTTTCATGAAACCAGCACCTCCATCGGCCTAGTGGTCATCGTTTCCGTCACCGCTGTCTCTTGGTTTTACCAACACTGGGACATTATCAATCAAAGCAATGATTTTAAATCGATGATCGATACCCTTTTGGACCCGTGAGCGAGAGATCTGGCGTTAGGGCCATCCATCAAGCAGCTTGAATCTAAAGCTTGCCGGGCAATCCATTCGCCGCCTAATCCGTTGAAAGCCCGATCTTCTATCAATCTCTTCAATCCTCAGAACGCTGCAACTCGTTCTCGCTTGTTTGAAAATTTGCTTGGATGATCTGTTGCACCAGTGAATCACCGGGAAAATCCATCACCACCACCCCCAACGTGCGACTTCGATTTTGGCGAAGCTCGCGAAGTAAAAAAGGATTAATGATTGAGGCATAGGCTTTCGGATTCAAGAACCGACTTGGCACTGTCCCGCTACAGTAGTTAAGAAACCACCCATCCTCGACCGCCGAAGCCCTCGAAACGAAGTGCTGTTTGATCTTTTCCTGTTTCACCTCGGGTAACGCTTGATAGTCATCTTGCCGGTTCATGTTTCTCCAATCCAGCCCCCCAAGATTTCCAACACGATCCACAAGAACGATATGCCCGCGAGCTTCGTTAAGCGTTGGGGTTTTTCCGGAAATCATCCATCGATTTTTCCACGGATTGATTTCTTCTAGAAACGTTTCCCTAAATGTGCGAGTGACGCCCTCGGAACTTGATTCCTCCTTAACCGACATCACCAAGCATTCACTGGGATGTTTCCGTAAAAAATCGTCGCAGATACGCAGAACATTTTGAAAGGACATCTTCTGATCGATGACACCGTGATAAATCTGAAACTTGTCCGAGAGATGCCGACATCGAATATCTAAAAATCGGATTCCAGCATTTAATTGCTGTTCGAGAGGCCAAGCTTGACATTTCGCGTAACCGAAGGAAAAGCCATTCAGCAAAGCGCATGAGTCATGTGTCCCTGGGATAGAAAGCTCAGACAGTAGCCGATCCCCTAGGGCTTCTTGCACTTGTGGGGTTTCTTGCACTCTTGGGGTTCCTTGCACTCGTGGGATCTCCCGCATCCACTCTTGACCGTGCTGAACCGTTGATGCAGTTGGCGCTGGCTGAAAACTTACCGACTCTTGAACGGCGTCTAGGTCCTCCGCAATCGCAACGCCAAACCATAAAAGACAAAACACATTCATCGCCAAAAGAGAGAAGCCTCTCTTTCTAGCTGAATTCCTGAGATTCCTAAGATACGCTTTTATCGAGCAGATTGTTTTCATTCCGATGGATGCTCTCATTCCGACGCACGATTGAGTTAGCGGTGACCATTCTATTAGACAACGAATCTGGATCCTCATCGCCGTTCTGAACTCTTGTTCGACTTTCTATTTTAGTAGACACGGAAACCGAATGATGTTTCGAAGACAGCAATTGAGAGACGCAATCTAACCTCAAGCTAGTCACCCGTTAACAAAATCATTGCTCGACAGGTCAAAGCACAGATGCAGCACTGATATACGATCAAGCGGAATGCGGTCTTTAATGGTTTATCGGAGAAAACCTCTTGGCTGGATCTTCTTGGTTGGCTGGGCAACAAAAAAAGCACCGGTATCCGAAGACACCGGTGCCTGCACCGACTGGAGGAACAGCCGTTACCCTTCGGCTGAAACTAAATCAGCCTTTTTACTGCTTATTCGCCTAAGCCGTCTTCGAGCATTCCACTCGGCACCGACTTTGGAACCAACGCTTGGAGACGAGCTGCAAGATTTGGAGCGGTCAAGCTATTCAAAAATTCAATCAAATCACTCTTTTCGGATCGACTCAAATCGACGTCAATTTCTTCAACAGTTTCAAGCATCCAATCCTGTAGATCACGATTGTTCTCGACAGTAGGTCGCAGATCGGGCTGAACCAATTGCTGACGAGCACTGTAATCTTTGAGCGAGCGTTTCGGATCAAGATGATGATCAATCACATCTTCGAGACTTGAAAACGCTCCGTTATGCATCCACGGTCCTGTCTCCGCTACATTTCGAAGTGCGGGCGTTCTGAAAGAGAACCGATCTAACTTGTCACCTGTAACACCAAACCGTCCGAAATCTAAACCGCTGGCCGCATCTTTCCCGGGACCCATTTGCGGAACCGCGAGATTATGGTGCAACTGATCTGTCAACAAAGCACCCGAGTGGCAATCCGCACATCCAGCCTTGCCATAGAACAGTTCGGCACCACGCTTGGCGGCACGAGTCATTGCTCGATTATCACCACGAAGAAATTGATCAAAGGGGCTATCGCTCATACCAAAAGCTTCGGCTTCAAACGCAGCGAGAGCAATCGCAACATGTTGGAACCCAAGTTGGCTTTCGTCCACCTCTGGAAAGGCTTCGGAAAACAGAGTTCGATACTCGTCGATTTGCATGACTCGATCGAACAATGCATTCCAAATCCCGACAAAATCATCATCAGAGAATGCCGCAATTGCATTGCCGTTGAAAACATCCTCATGCGAACCTCGCATTTCGTCACGACTGGTTGGCGGGAACATTGCCTGAATTTGCAATGGCTTAACCAACTCTTTTGGCAAAGACGCACCAGCGGGCGACACGATACCACCTTCACCCGTGGTGGCACGTGAATCCCAAAACATTGATGTCCAATGCCGAGAACCACGATTGAAAATATCGGGTGAATTCCGTGGAACAAACTCACGATGGTCACCAAGAACCCGACTTAACCCAATAAGATTCTTAGACGGTGAGCCTGTGCCAACACCAAGAGCCAGTGAGTCAGTGGTATTGGTTAGCGGATGATGGCAGGTCGCACAGGCTGTGTCCTTATTTCCGCAAATGATTCGGTCAAAAAACAACAATTGCCCCAAGGCAACATGCCGTCGATCTTGTTCAGGAGTATCGATCGCCTCGACCCCATAATCCCGCAGGCGAGACCGCAGTGCAGCATCGTCAGTGTTCGCATTTTGTCGACTCCAAGCGTCCGGCGCAGATCGTTTGTATTGTTTTGGCGCAGATCGTTTGTATTGTTTTATTGGACCCTTACCGAGAGCCAGAGAAGGGCTAAGAGCAACACAAGATGTTGGCAAGATAAAAGCAACAAAGATTGCGCGCAAGCGCAGTTGATGAAAGGGCATCACTGTTTCCCCCAGTGCGTATGTTTCGAATCGCAAAGCGTTGCGTGCGACAACACCCTACGTGTATGCACTTTGGATCCGTTGAGTGAAGAATCACTCTTGAGAGAAGAAACCCCCGTTTCCTCTTTCACGTTTACCAAAGCGTAAACATAGCCTCTCATCAGAAGGGCGAACCGATCGGCTCACCAAGAACTTGGGACATCACCTCCAAGTTCAACGACCGATATGATAGTAGCACGTCAAGCCCAGTCAACTTTTTCTTGATATTTTTTTGGAGCGAAGACACCGAACAGCTTTAAAAAGCACTGAAAAACGGAAAAACAACCAAGAATCCGACCTTAAAACTTTTTTGACGACTTAATGTTCTCGACAAGATTCCCTCCAAAACCATCATCACTCGACCATGAATGATGATCGGTTAATCGTTTTCTTTTCCCAAAACCAACACGTCATCTAACCAAACGCTTAATCCAAACTCTCGAAAATGACGACGTCGCGAGTATTCAAATCCACTCCGGGTTGGTAACCGACTGGGATCGATCGATCAATCACAAACGTCCCTTTAAAACGCTCACTCATGCCTTCGTTGGCTCGATACTCATCACCGAGTTCACCGCTGTCCGCGTCCACCTCAAAAAAACCCATGGTCATTCGGATCAAAAATACCTGCGAGTTATTCGAAACCAGATTTGGCATCCTCATCAATGTCTGGTAACGCATGAATGGGTTGCGCAATCGATTACTTGCTGGATTGACACTAGGGTCAACCGGATTCACGACGGGTAACTCAGCGACGCCACGCACAAAAAACGGCTTCCGCGTTGGAACTGTGGAGGTTACTAAAGTTTGATCTCGGAAAAGTGTGCTATTTACCGCAGGTCGATCAAGATCAGGAAGAATCGACTTACCCGCCAACAATGGTGACCTATAGAGCCCCGCAAAGCGAGTTGGAAGGTCAGGATGAAGATCATTGCGATAATTGACCGGATCGGTATCAAGCGTCGAACTGCTTATCTTTGTAACAGCCTGATCATCAAGGTAACCACGTCGATTATCCAAGAACGTTTTGAACCCCATACTCTGTGTGCTACTTGAATCGGTGTATTCATCGACACTCATGTGTCCCTGCATCAGACCCGCCCAAACGGGGAAACTGGATACAGAATTCAGATTAATCGTGCCCTGCCTTTGGTTGTTGTAAAGGAAGTTAAATGGTGGTTTGATCAAGTTCGCAAAACCGGTCCAATTGTTGACCCGATTCGAGATACTAGCCGATCTGCCCGGAACCAAATATTCCACTTCGCCACGATAGCGGGGCAACGTGTGAACGAATTCAAAAATCCTCGCTAACTCCAAGCTGCCTGGATCGCCAGCAAGATTACCTCCCACGTTCAGGTTGCTGTGAAAGAAATTCAAGAGGTGACGATACGGCGACTGGCTAATTGCGACACTGCGATTATCCGTTGGGTAGACCGTCGGATCATTCACACAAACCGTGAACTCTTCAAAAAGTCGTGATGCCGAACACGCTGGCACCATCATCAACTCAAATGGTGTTGCAAAATCACGATTTAACCAAGGGTGCAGCGCATAGGGCGTGCGAGGAAAATTGGCATCCATTCCGGTGACAAGCGTTCCAAGCGGAAGGTCATACCCTTCAAAAGGCATCCCAAAGTTGGCCTGATCTGGGTTTGCCGTTGGATGCTTACAATTTAAAAAACTTAACGAAGACAATAACTTTCCGTCATCGCCTGGGAATTGACTCTCGAACTGGAAAAACTGCCCCGATGCACCAACGGAGTAGGCGCCTACGTCCATATTAAACCGACCGTTATCACTTACGGTCTCATAACTGTAGAGCGTATTTGCGGGCACAACCGCCGAGAGATCCGATGGCAAACGCACGTGGCCGTTTCGCTGGCGACTGCGTCGGGCGTAATCATTTTGCTCGTTTTCGGTGACAAAATCTTCGCGTTCTTCACCGCTGAAAACGGTTAAATCTAATTGCATCCAGTCTACGGTGCGATAAGGATTTGTCTGCTCGTCATAAGGCAAGGTGGGATCAGCGAGACGCTGCAAGTAAGCAGTGCGATAATTCTCGATGGTTCCCAACTCGGGATCACCCTCTGTGCCGAATGGAATCAGGTCAAACGCCACATCGACCGGATCGTTGATTGCCGTGTCATTGACATCGCTGAAGTCAAGGTAAGCATCC
>JADHOA010000076.1 GCA_016779185.1 Rubripirellula sp. | reverse complement strand
AGGAAAACGCCACGAAGTCATCTTTGCGATGCGGTGGTCTCAGCGTTGCATCGCTTTTAATGCATCAGCGTACACGGCCCCAGGCAAGCAGCCCTATCATTCGACTTCACATCAGGCAATCTGCGCAAGTCGCCGCTGCATGCCCGCCATTTTCAAAGAATTTCCAGCAGGATTCTGCTTCAAAATCACTTCGTTTCGCCTAGGCTATGTCACTCTCGGGTGGCTGGGTTCCATCGATTCACGCTAGCTCCCAGACGTTTTCTCGCCAGCACACAAACGTAGCTGACTAAGCGTTGCACGCATGGCGGTACTAGAACGCGGGATTTTCCCCATTCTTTTTGAGAACGCGCAGCCATCAAACAACTTAAAAACGCATTAACAATCTAAGGTGTCATAACAATGAAAATCTTAGGAGCTTTCATTGGATGCATCACCCTCGTGATATCCTCCATAGCAGTTGCGGACTCAGGGCCTAACTCAAACCACTCAACCGCTGAATGCGAACTGCATCCTGCAAACACAATAACATTGCAGTCACTACCGCGGTATCAACGAATTTGGGAAACTAAATATGTCCCGAAGAAAGTAACCCGATACCGCTCTGTACTCAAAGATTATCTGACTTTAAAGAGAGTCGTAGTCGTCAAGCCGATCATCGAAAGCGGCTATCGTGAGGAAACCTATCAAGTTTGGCGGCCGAGCATTTCGAATGACCGATCTTACTTAGCATCCACTGATACTAAAACTGCCACAATCATTCATGCCAACGAACAAGGAACCGTGGAATATCGTGTACGCAAGGCTCCGGTCAAGTTAAGTCAAGTCTCGTATAGCGTAGAAGAGCGATACATCAAGGGCAAGAGATACGAATTAGAAGCCTACCAAGATGTGATCTATGTTCCGCAAGCAAGCGTCTCACATTCAGTTGAATCGCGGAACATACCAACCCCCAAGATCAACCTGCAAAAGTTCTTACCACAGTATGTAGATCCGTTTAGTCCAGCGATCCTTTCAGGTTATTCATCGTTTACCAAACCGCTGATGCAACCCAATCACTCTCAGACAACAACAACCAACTAAAACATAGATTCCAAACCATCGATTCCGCGAAGTGATGATCCGTGATTCATCGTAAAGTGATTTCTTGCACCGTCTTTCGGTGACTGCTTAGTGGCTTCACCAACCTTAGGGTTCTATCTTGGGCTTCACAACAATACAGTCGAACCCGACGTATCGAGATTGAACGGCAGATGCATTCTTGCCAACGACGATTAACTTCAAAAGGTGTAGCCCTTCAACAAGCCTTATGCTTCCAAGTGACACCAATCCCGTCGTCTTGACGTCAGGATAATGATAGAGATCGATTGAATCCGCCACTCGCCGGCCGTCAATTTCAACGTTAATGATTGCGTAATCACGGGCAGTTGTAAAAATCGCCGCGACGTCATACTCACCCGCCTGATCCACATGGAACTGCAATTCCAAGGCAGCACCATCTTCACCGGCTCTCCAGAATATCTGCGAATCTCCGCTCCAGCGAGCTGACGAAAACCCTCGCATATTTTGGGTGGAGAACTTGGTTAGATCCTGACTGATAACCTGCATTGATTCAGCTTCAATCGCAAAAGGAACATTGCCGTTTGTATCAAATTCCGCCTCGGGCCCTCGATCCATGCGTTGGCTCATGGGCTCATATAACTTAGGTTGTTTCTGCAGCCATTCTTGCATGGTCACCACGCTCTTTTCTTGAATAAGAACATGGGCCCCCTTCATGCCACCCACCACAAAGTCGGGCAACGAATCACCATTGAGATCGCAGACCGTCAACTGCCTACCGATGCCAGACTGATCGCCCGCTAAATATGGAACCCAGTCAACCTTACCGCCTTCACCTCTGACCAAGCGAAAAACATAGACGGCTGGAGGAGCATCCCACATCGGACTTTGTTTGTGATGTGACCAAAAGGTTTTACCTGTGATCAAGTCTTTTAGACCGTCCCCATCTACATCTGCCAACGCAAGCGAGTGCAGTTCACTAACGACCAGTCCGTATCGATTCATCTCGGGCTGGTCTCCCATAATAAGATGATGCTGAAAAGCTATTTCACCATCCTTTTCACCCAAATTCTCATACCAACCGAGACCAAAATCGTGGGCTGCGTGACCGGTTAAAACATCATTGTCACCGTCTCCATCCACGTCATAGGCGTACATTTCGGCGCCTCCGTAGCTTTGAGAGAAAGAGACGGAATGCAACTTCCAGCGGCTACTGGTTACGTTTGTCGCGGGTTGCTCAAACCAGCCACCTGAGAAAAGCAAATCCAGTCGATCGTCACCGTTCACGTCACCAACACCTAGACCATGACCAAAACGCGGTGGGGCAACTTGATCTGAAATGGGGCAAAAGGTCCATGGCTCCAACGGCGTCTCCGGGTTTAAGACCGCGAATCCAAAAAAACCATCTCTGGTGCAAACCAATTCTGGGGTTTCATCACCGACGACATCCAAGAACTGTGGGGACTCATTCGAGACCCAATCAAGTACCTGATACTTGGGCCAGTGATGATGTAGCGAGACATCGCTGGGGTTCGCTTGGGATGCTGAATTGGAATCTTGATCCAAGGATTCAGCTTTGGTCGACAGTTGATCCAGTACTCTAGGATTTTGATAGACATATGCAGGAGTACCGGGAAATCCGACTACCAAAACATCCAGATGGTGATCACCATCGAAATCATATACCCATGAAAAAAAGTTATCGGCATAACGATTTCGATCCTGAGGAACTGGAGCATAAATCTCATGGCGTTCGCGAAACTCGGGACCACGATACCAATAAGGTCCGCAAACCACATCCGTCACACCATCTCCGTCAATATCGCCAGCATTCGCACCCTCGGAATAATATTCGTCGCTCAATTGCTGTGTTCCATATTGGATCACGTCGTATGACTGACTCGCAGCGTCAGGGGGATTGCAAACAAAGAATGCTAGGGCGAAGAAAAAACCAACAAGCCATCTAGTCTCACACACAGCATCACCACCGTTTGAAGCCCAAGAACATGATCACCACCCTAAAAAAGCGTGATCGAATAACCCATGACCCCGCAAGTCTAAGACATCAACGGTGGCCAGAGGTAGCCCCTCGGATTTCCCATAGAACTATCAATCTTAAAGTTCGGAACGTCTAACGATCGCTTAAGAATAGAGCATCCGAATTTTAATCTGCCGCCAAACCATGAGCATGACTGCCATTAGCCCAAGCATCGCGATGGAAAACCACAATAACATCGACCCCAGCAATAGGAGATTGTCGGCAAGCCAAAGCCGATAGAGTCGATCCCAGCCTAGAATGGTCGCCAAGGTGCCAGCGCAAAGGTAAGGCCCGAAAGGAGTGTAAGCATCGCGAGTCACCAAATACCTTCCAATGACAATAAGAATTGCGGCAAACGGTGATAGAAAGAATGCAACGAGTGCTGCCTGCCATCCAACCATGGCTCCAATCATTGCCATCAATGTCACGTCACCAAAACCCATCGCTTCGACATTCAACGCCCAAGTCGCAATGATTCGGATAATCCAAACGACGCCACCACCAACAGCCATTCCAACCAAGGCGGTTAACAAACCGTGCCAATGTTCCCCCTGCCAATTCCAGACCACCAAGATTCCAAGGGTTCCAATCGACCAAATAATAAACAGGATTTTCCAGTAGCCGTAATGAAATACTCCTTGAGTAAAGTGCTTCACCGCGCGAAAAAAACCTCGTCGACGGCAAAGTGCAGAACTCCATCGCCAATCCGTCAGAGCAAAACACCACGTGCTCCAAATACTTAATCCAACCATCAGGCATTCGCTTGCTGCCAAACTATCAGAATCCGCGTGGAACCAAGGTGAATCAAATGTGGTTGGCCCGCCGTAGGGTACTCCTTCGATAAAAACCGTCGTTGGCATAAAGATCTGCAGTGACGAAGCTGCCAGAAGAAGCCCGAGGCAAGTTCCAGGAATCGTGATCACGTCAGGAATGGTGCGTTCGTCAAAGTCAATAAAAGTTGCTGCCGTCATCAGAACTACCAGCACAACATGCGTCCAAAAGATGGATGCGGCACCGTTTTGATATCCACTTAGGTGTTCAAGACTCCGCAATTCAGCTGGCCACAATCCTTGATCGAGGCATTCAAATCGATAGAGCCAAAGCAGGCCGATCGGTAGAAGCAACTCAATCATCAGCGGACGAATCCAAAATCCTCGGCCGTGCAACTTCCATTCCCGCCGAAGGCCAAGCCATCCCAAACATGGAATACGGTCAAACCATTCTCGCTGTGTACCCGTCGGCGTAGGCCCCCAAGGGCTGATTTTTCGGGGCTGAAAATAAGCGAAACGGTAAATCACGTAATTCGCCAGCGATCCACCAGTCAACCCAATCATAAAGATCAGCGTCTGCTGCATCGGAACCGACAGATCTATCCAAAAAGCGAGCACAACGCCTCCCGAGGCACAGTAGAAGATTCCCCAAGATCCTAACTACTCCGAGATCTTTTCTACAGAGCAACCGAGGAGGGATAAGTAGTTTCCCTTAGATTCCACGATTCGATTGACCCTCCGTATTCACCGCATTATGCTGGTTTAACGGCTAAATGATTACCGTCATCAGAAATCCGCCCCCTCGGACGTGGTCTTCAAGAGCGTGACCACGCGACAAAACTAAATCTGACCCCTCTATGAAGTGCGGTTGTGAACCGCGGGCTTTCGCCTTCGGTCCTACGTAGTGATAACGTGAATCAATCATCCCACGCCTCCACTCGACTGATCCCGCATTGGATTCGTCGAAACGCAATCGCGCGATCCCCACCCACCAATCTAAGAAACTGCAGATGCTAAACGCTTCTCGAATCATTTTCGGATGTGTCCTGCTTACCCTTTTTCATCAAGCATTGCCCGTTACGTCTCTACGTGGTGATGAACCCACCGAAACGAATTCCCCAGCCGATTCGAAGCTAATTAGTTTTCATAGGGATGTGCGACCTATTTTCAGTCGTCATTGCTATGGCTGTCATCAAGGAGCCAAGCAACTCGGTTCCTATGTCATGACCGAATTCGATCGACTTTTGGCCGGTGGCGAATCTGAGTCCCCCGCGATTATCCCCGGAAAACCGGATGATAGTTACCTCGTAGAACTCATTACACCAGTGGATGGACATGCGGAGATGCCCAATGAACCATTTCCATCGCTAAACGAAGTGGAAATCGATATGGTTCGAAAGTGGATAGCAGAAGGAGCGAGCAACGATTCACCACAAGATGATCACGCTTATTCAAGTGAGAATCCTCCACCTTACGTCAGTGCTCCGGCAATTCCTTCCATCGACATATCACCCGATGGCAAAACAATTGCCGTGGCAGGTTATCACGAGGTATTGCTGGTCGATGGAGAAACTGGACTCATCCAAAATCGGCTAGTGGGACTCAGCCCAAGAATCAACACGGTGCAATTTTCTCCCGATGGAACACGTATCGCGGCATTAGGCGGGACACCAGGTCAACGAGGCGAGTTGCAAATTTGGGATGTATCAACTGGCAGTCTCAGTCTCTCTCAAATGATTACGTACGACACATTGACCGGTGGAAGTTGGTCCCCAGATGGTAGCAAGATAGCGTTCGGTGCGACTGACAATGTTGTCCGAGCCATTGATTCGAACACTGGGGAACAGGTTCTATTCCAAGGAGCGCACGAAGACTGGGTGCGAGACACCGCTTTCACTCCAGATAGCACTCACGTGATCAGCGTTGCTCGCGATATGTCGTGCAAATTAACCGAGGTGGTGACAGAACGGTTTATTGACAATATCACTTCAATCACCCCTGGAGCATTGTCCGGCGGATTGAGCAGCGTTGTGGCCCATCCCACTCGAAATGAAATCGTTGTCGGCGGTGCCGACGGTGTGGCGAAGGTCTACCGGATCTTCCGAATCACCGCTCGTAAAATCGGAGATGATGCAAATCTGATTCGCCGAATGCCTGAAATGCCGGGAAGAATTTTCTGCGTCGCGATCAACCAAGATGGCTCACTTATCTCAGCCGCCTCAACACTGAATGGAAAAAGTGAGGTACGTGTTTGGAAATACGATTTTTCGGGCGATTTGGATGAGGAAATCAAAAAAATCCAAGCCAAACGCGAGGCAGATCGTAACGCTGAAGAAAAAGCAAAACTTGAGAATTACCGTGGTGGTGAAGTCACTGAGGTGATGAAATACGACGTTCCCAACGCAGCAGTCTACGCCATCGACTTCACTCCGAATAACTCGGTGATATTTGCCGCGGATGACGGTACGCTTCGACGAATCAATCAAGATGGAACTCTTGCCGCCGAGTTCAACCTACAACAGCAGTTACGATCCTCTAGCGTTGAAAGCATTGCTTTTGATGCGAAAGATTGGGTCAAGCAGCAAAATGCTGCAGCGGATATGCAGCCGCCCACGACTCATTCAAACAATCCAGGCGAGGTGATCGAATTATTTGCGGCTCCCTCCGAACTTACGCTGCACTCCCCCTACGACTACGCACAGCTTGTCGTCTCTGCAAAGCTCGCCGATGGCTCAACGATTGATGTCACTCGCAATTGCACGATTGAACTACCCGAGTGGTTAGAGATGGAAAATGGCGGTCTGCTTCGCGCTTCAGCCAACGGCGAGGGTGAAATATTGATCTCTTTCTCGACGAAGGAAATCAAAGTATCGGCGTCAGCAGAGAAGGTTACAGGCGATCGAGCTGAAATTGGAATAGTTGATTACTTAAGAGACGTAAATCCGGTTCTCAGTCGCCTTGGCTGTAACCAAGGAACTTGCCATGGCGCACAAAAAGGTAAAGCCGGATTCAAATTATCTCTACGCGGATATGATGCAATTTTTGATCTTCGAGCGTTAACAGACGACCTGGCAGCTAGACGCATCAATTCTGCGTCGCCCAATGCATCGCTTATGCTACAAAAACCGTTGGGGCTGACGCCGCATCAAGGGGGCGTCCTCATGTCCAAAGGCGATCCGAACCACAGCATTCTGCACCGCTGGATTGCGGACGGAAGTCAAGTGAACTTTGAAACGACCAAAGTAGAACGAATCGAAGTTTATCCTTTGAATCCGATCATCAAAAACATCTCCTCCGAGCAACAAATTCGCGTCGTTGCGTACTACCCCGATGGTGAGATGCGAGACGTAACACGAGAAGCATTCATCGAGAGTGGAAACACTGAAGTTGCGACCACTGACCCTACAGGTCGCCTAACTTCCATACGTAGGGGAGAAGCACCAATCCTAGCGAGATACGAGGGTGCATATGCCGCAACTACGCTTACGGTGATGGGTGATCGAGAAGGATTCACGGAAAATAGTTTCGAGCCATGGTCCACCATCGATGAGCTGGTTTCAAAAAAGTGGAATCGTGTGAAAGTTACTCCCAGTGACGTTTGCGACGATGCGACATTCCTTCGCCGTGTGTACCTGGACCTGACCGGCCTACCCCCAAGTAGTGAGGAAGTACGAGAGTTTCTTGCAGACACAACTTCCACTCGCGAGAAACGCGAAAAAATGATTGATCAGTTAATTGGCAGCGAAGCTTACGTCGATTACTGGACTAACAAATGGGCAGATCTTCTACAGGTCAATCGAAAGTTTTTAGGTGTTGAAGGAAGTGTTAAATTCCGAGATTGGATTCGCACTGCGATCCAAGAAAATCGACCCTACAACCAATTCGCTCGTGAAATACTGACTGCTTCAGGCTCCAACAACGAGAACCCTCCTGCCTCGTACTACAAGGTTCTTCGAACACCAGAAGATACCATGGAGAACACAACTCACTTGTTCTTGGGAATTCGTTTCAACTGCAACAAGTGTCATGACCATCCGTTCGAAAGATGGACACAAGATCAATATTACGAAATGGCTTCGTATTTTGCTCAGTTTGCCCTCGAGAAAGATGAAGCATCAGGAGATCGAAAGATTGGTGGCACAGCGGTTGAATCTCCAAAACCGCTGTTCGAAAAGGTCGTGGATCGGAACAGCGGTGAAATCACTCATCCAACCACCAAAGAAAATGTCGTTCCGGAATTTCCATTTCAACTTACTTCGGCCTCAGCAAACACTGCTGAAGAAATTAACACTGCAACGCCCGGCAGTCGCCGCGAACAGCTTGCGGATTGGATCACCAATGCGGGTAACCCGTACTTCGCTAGAAGTTACGTCAACCGATTATGGGGCTACCTATTCGGTGTCGGCCTAATCGAACCCATCGACGACATTCGGGCGGGAAATCCCCCGACTAACCCAGAATTACTGGACCATCTTGAACAAACATTCATTGCTTCAAATTTCAATATCGCCGACATGCACCGCATGATCTGCAACAGCAAAACCTATCAGCTAAGTGTTGAAAGTAATCCCTGGAATGATGACGACCAGATCAACTACTCCCATGCACTACCAAGACGTCTTCCTGCGGAAGTCATTTACGACTCGATTCATGCTTTGACGGGAGCCGCCACTGCGATTCCTGGTGTTCCAGCTGGAACACGCGCTGCTGCCCTATCGGACTCGGGTGTAAAGCTAGAAGATGGATTCCTGCAGAACCTAGGTCGACCTGCTCGTGAGAGTTCATGTGAATGTGAGCGGTCATCAGAGTTACAACTTGGCCCTGTGATGGCGTTAATTAGCGGGCCAACCATCGGGACCGCAATCGCTGACCCTAAGAATGAACTTGAAAAAATCGTCACCCAGTACAGCGATGACCGTGAGATGGCAGAGGAGATATTCCTGAGAGCCTTGGGGCGAAAACCCAGCGAAGGAGAGCTTAATGCCTTCTCACAAGTGAATGGTTTCATTCAAGAGAACCATGCTGCATTGGCTGATCAGCTAACAGCTGCGGAAGACGCTTGGAAACTCGAGCGGGAACGTCTCGAGAAGATAAGAGCCGATCGTTTAACAAAACTTGAACAAGAAATTGAATCTCGAAAAACTGCAATTCAGCCAGAAAGAGAAAAACTAGAACAAGAGCGTGCCGATCGCATTTCGGCAGCTGAAAAAGTCGTCAATGAAGCAAAGGAAAAACTATCCAGCAAAATCGATGACCTCTCGGCAGCGCAAAAGCAAGCAATCGAATGGCACCCAATACTTCCTACGACGCTAACGTCGTCGAATCAGGCGAAACTCACACCAAAATCGGATCGCTCCATTGTCGCCAGCGATAAAAAAGATAAAGGCATCTACACGATTTCGACCACCACCTCGCTCAAGAACATCACCGGAATTCGACTCGAAGCTCTTAGCGACCCGAGCCTACCTTCTAAGGGCCCCGGCTTGGCCGGTAATGGCAACTTTGTTGTCACCGAATTCGAAATATTTGCGGCACCGATCGAGACACCTGATGCCTCGGGAAAAGTCAAAATTGCCAGCGGTATTGCGGATTTCCTACAAGATGGATTCGCGATTGATCAAGCATTCAACGGTCAAACAAATTCTCAGCAAGGATGGGCAATTTCTAGCGCAATGGGCCATGACCATTGGGCAACGTTCCGTCTAGAAAAACCCATCTCGCACGAAAAGGGAACGCTGCTCACCTTCCATATCCATCAATTTCACAACGCTGAAGATCATCGACTGGGCAGATTCCGAATTAGCTTGACCACTGCCCAAGGTGATATTCCCTTGGGTCAACCGGAAACATTCGCCTCGATCCTTAACACCCCCAAAGAGCAACGAGCTGAAGACGATCAGAAGTTGATTCTTGATTATCTCACGATCACGGACTCAGAAGTAAGAAATGCAAATGGTGCGCTTGCTCAAGCGAGACAACCTGTGCCTCCAGACGCTGAACTTGTCAAACTCGAAGCACGAAAACAAACACTCTCCCAACCAACACCAGACGATCCTCAATTGGTGCAACTACGCGAAGATTTTAAGCAGAGTGAGATTCAACTGAGTAAGATTCGACTGACAGCTGCTGAAGACCTGACGTGGGCCTTAATTAATAGTCCAGCGTTTTTGTTCAATCATTAGATGAAAAACCTTGGTGACTTGGTCGCCAATTTATTACTAAAAAGAAACTACCTGACACTCAATCGATCATCACTGATCCACTGGAAAAACGGAGCGAAGACGATGCTTTCCTTCAAAGGCTTTAAAGCAAAAGACTTGTGCGATTCGCATCTCAGCCCAGAGCGTCGAACCTTTCTCCGTGTCGGGGGCTGTGGAATGCTCGGGCTGTCACTTCCTTCCCTGTTGGCGTTACAAGCCAATGGCGCAGACAATCAAGCCAAAGGCGGAAATCCGTTACCGTCGGGTGGTCCAGGCTGGGGTAAAGCCAAGAGCATTATCTTGGTTTATCTGCAAGGTGGACCGAGTCACCTCGATCTTTGGGATCCAAAGGAAAACGTCCCGGACAACGTCAAAAGTATTTTCGGAAATATCAGCACAAAGATTCCCGGAATTCAGTTCACCGAAAACCTGCCAAAGCTCAGTCAAATCAACGATCGTTTCACTATGATTCGATCGATGTCGTATACGCCAAATGGATTATTCAATCACACAGCGGCGATCTACCAAATGATGACCGGCTATACAACGGACAAGGTGAGTCCATCAGGGCAACTCGAGCCACCAAGTCCGAAGGATTTCCCGAACTTTGGCAGTAACCTGGTCAAGATGCGTCCCATCGACGAACCCATGCTCCCATTTGTGATGCTACCCAGACCGTTGCAAGAATCCAACGTGGTAGGCAAAGGTGGCTCCGCTGGCTTTTTAGGAAAATCTTATGACCCATACACGCTTTACCCAAGCGGTGACGATCTGGACATGAACAAGATGGATCGGATCAAGATTGACGATCTCAAATTGCGTCCCGAGGTTTTTAGTGTTCGACTGCAACGCCGTGCACGCCTTAGAGATCTTCTCAATCAACAAATGCCCTCGATCAATAAAGCGGTTGAGTCTTATGCGCTCGATGAGTACTACGACCGAGCTTTATCATTGATTGTATCCGGACGAGCCAGAGAGGCATTCGATCTCACTCGAGAATCCGACGACACAAAAGACATGTATGGAAAAAACACCTTTGGGCAAAGCTGCTTACTCGCACGCCGCTTAGTCGAAGCCGGGACGCGAGTCGTGGAAGTTATTTGGCCCAAAGTCGCGAACAGTGACAACCACTCATGGGATCACCACACTGGCCTGAGTAAGCGAATGAAAGACCAGTCAGCACCCATGTTGGATACTGGTCTTTCGGCTCTCATCACTGACTTGGATGATCGAGGCATGCTTGACGATACACTTGTCGTCGCAGTTGGTGAATTTGGCAGAAGCCCACAACGTGGAGTAAGCACCAGTGGGAACAACAACTCTGACGACGGCAGGGATCACTGGCCTTACTGTTACACCGCTGTGATGGCAGGCGCTGGTTCAAAACGTGGCTATGTACATGGAAAGAGCGACAAGACAGCCTCTGCGCCGCTGGAAGATCCAGTACATCCATCAGAGTTACTCGCGACGATCTACCACAGCTTTGGGATTCACCCGGAAACCATTGTCTATAACCACCTCAATCAGCCCCGTGAGCTGGTAAAAGCAGAAGCAATCACTCGTCTCCTTGGATAAGGCGAGTATTTTCGCAGTCGCCCCGGAAAGAAAAAGGGACTGAGAATTGATGAATCAAAACGCTCTACCGCTGTGAAAACGAAAGTTGGCCGGCACCAACCATTTGCCATTACGGTAATTGAAAAAAACGCTGGGCATTCTCAGTGGTTTTGGAAGCCAAATGATCCGCTGATACGTTTCGTGTCTCAGCAAGACACTTGAGGACATGAAGCACTCTTTCGGGCTCGTTAGGACGACGTCCTCTCAACGGTTCAGGGCTAAGATACGGAGAATCGGTCTCGATCAGCAATCTTTCTTCTGGAACGATCTTAGCTACCTCTCGGAGAGCAGCATTATTTTTGAATGTCACCATTCCTGCAAAGCTAATATAGAGTCCTAGCTCCAAACATTTTTCAGCAAGCGCAACGTCGCCGGTAAATGAGTGCATCACGCCAACCGGAATCGATGGCTGTGATTGCAATTGATCAACGATCTCATCTCCGCTCTCTCGCATGTGGATCACCATCGGAAGTCCTGTTTTTCGACAGAGCTCGATATGTCGATCAAAATAGATCTTCTGGTCAGCTAAGGGCGTATCATCCCAATAGCAATCGAGGCCGGTCTCGCCGATCGCACGAACACCAGGGAAGGCCGCCAGTTCTGCGACCCGGTCGAAATCACCTTCACTTGCTTGACCCACGGAGTTTGGTTGAATGCCTATCGCAGCGTAAATAAAGCCAGGATATTCAGCTGCTAAGTCGCATGCCCTTTGACTCGTCTTCAAATCGACGCCGATTACCGTAATCCCTTCAATGCCCGCGTTCTTGGCACGATGGATAACGTCCCCAACCTGACCCGAGAAGTGATCAGAATTCAAATGAGCATGGGTATCGAAAAGACGCAAAGCTATGACCAAAAGAAGCGAGTAAAGTGATAGAACACCGGTGCGGCAAAACAGATACTATCGATTTGATCCAAAAGCCCAGCATGACCCTGTACAAGCGTCCCTGTATCGGTCACGCCGCGATCACGTTTGATTGCGCTCATTGTCATAGTGCCGCCGCACGCCATCACGGTCACCACAGCACCTAGCATCCCAGCCTCCCACCAATGAAACGGAGTAGACCATGACAGTGTGGCTGCTACAAAGCCGGTGGTGACCATACTACCAAGCAAACCTTCCCATGTTCTTGAAGCATTGATTTTTTCTGCGATCACATGACGACCAGCCAGCTTTCCCCAAGCTCTCTCAAAAACGGAAGCTAATTGCGCGACGAGTAGAAAAAACAAGAGCACACTAAGCGTACTGCCATCCCAATCCGTGCCGTCGGTTTGAACAAGATCTAAATCAAGGATTGCAGGTGCATAGCT
>JADHOA010000075.1 GCA_016779185.1 Rubripirellula sp. | reverse complement strand
TGCTTGAAGCGATTGACGGATTCGATCGGTAGACCAGTATCCATTAGTCGCAGCGGAGAGTTTTGCCATATCCGCCAAAGTAGGTGGAAACCAAATCATCGCGTTGATTCGACTGCTTCCCCCGATTCCGCGGCCACGGGGCCATCGAAGGCGTCGATTCGCAAGTGTTTTTGCGGGCTGTGTGGAGAAATTCCAGTCTTCGCTTGATTCAAGCAGACGCATCCAGCGAACAGGACGCTCTTGATCAATCATTGGCGCTGGCTGCGACGGTGCTTCAATCAGCGTTACAGTTGCTCCAAAATCTCGAGCGAGGCGCAGGGCGAGGATGCACCCAGCAGATCCAGCTCCGATAACGATAAAATCTGGCTGATTCATGAAACTTTCTGGTCGGTCCTACGATGGTCGATTTCTACTTTGTCGATTACGATTTTCGAGTTCAATTCGATATTAAAAGTTACGGCTTGTGTCGATTTCGCCACAAGCATCTCCCTACCTCTTTGTCATCATCTGACCATGACTGATTCAAACGGATCCCAGCCCTCTTTGCGATTTTCTTCGATCTCAACAGCGCCTCCCGACCCAATCCTAGGGCTCACCGAAGCGTTTTTGGCGGATCAACGTTCAGACAAGATGAACTTGAGTGTAGGCGTTTACAAGGACGCTTCGGGACAGACACCTGTTTTGAACTGTGTCAAAGCGGCGGAACAGCGACTGCTTGAGAACGAGAAAACCAAAGGTTATCTACCAATTGATGGAGCAGCGGATTACCGAAAAGCCGTGCAGCGTATGGTTTTCGGGGAAGCAATCTCAAGCGACCGCATCGCAACGCTACAGTCCCCGGGTGGTACGGGTGCCTTGCGAACCGCTGCCAGTTTTCTCGCGTCGGAAATGCCCCCAATGCGAGTTTGGGCGTCAACGCCAACCTGGGCGAATCATCACGCTGTCTTTGCAGCTGAGGGATTACCCGTAGAGTCGTATCGTTATCTCGCGGCCGATCAGAAGTCGTTAGATTTTGAAGGCATGCTCGAAGACTTGACGAGCAAGGCTAGCCGCGGTGACGCCGTGCTTTTGCACGCATGTTGCCACAATCCAACGGGCATCGATCCGACAAGTGATCAATGGGATGTAATCGCCAAGACGTTATCGGAGCGAGGACTTTTACCGCTGATTGACTTTGCGTATCAAGGATTCGGTCATGGTATCCGAGAGGATGCGGCGTCGATCGAGGCAATCCTTCAGCAGAATCAAGAAGCGATTGTCTGTAATTCTTTCTCGAAAAATTTTGGCCTCTATGGTGAGAGAGTTGGTGCAATTTCCATCGTGGCTGGTGATGCAGGGGCGGCAAGTGCGGTCCAGAGTCAGCTAAAACGACTGGTGCGATGTAACTACAGTAACCCACCGCGGCATGGAGGTTCAATCGTCGCTACGATCCTTGGTTGTGATGAATTAACCAGCCAGTGGGAGTCTGAGCTTGCTGCGATGCGCGATCGCATTAAGGCTTTGCGCGAGCAATTTGTGACCACGATGCAGCGCACCGGTAAAGGCCACGACTTTGGGTTTTTGCTCGATCAGTGTGGGATGTTCTCGTTTAGCGGCTTGAATAAGATGCAGGTGGATCAGCTCAAGTCAGATCACGGGATCTACATCGTCGGTAGCGGTCGGATCAACGTCGCAGGCATGTTAGAGAGCAAGATGGATTCGTTCTGCGCGGCGATTGCTGATGTTCTGGAAAACTAAATTCCTGCCAATGACCCCGACGGATTTAGCCAATCAATTCATGGACGACGCGTGCCGGTTCCACACCGGTTAATCGCTGATCAAGACCTTGGAACGGATAGGTGAAGCGCCGGTGATCGATTCCCAGTAGATGCAGAATCGTTGCGTTTAGATCATGGATGTGGACGGGATCTTTGGTGATGTTGTAGCTGAAGTCATCGGTTTCACCATGAACGACCCCTCCGTTTACGCCGCCGCCAGCCATCCAGATTGAAAAACATTTAGGATGATGATCCCTTCCGTAATTGGTCTTTGTCAGATTGCCTTGGCAGTAAGCTGTACGGCCAAATTCGCCTCCCCAAACGACCAGTGTGTCGTCAAGCATTCCGCGTTGCTTGAGGTCCCTCAGCAATCCAGCCGAAGGTTGGTCGACATCACTGCACTGTTTGGGTAGATCCTTGGGTAGTGTGCCATGCTGATCCCAGCCACGATGAAATATTTGCGTGAACCGCACTCCTCTTTCTGCCATCCTTCGTGCCATGATGCACGAATTCGCAAAGGTCCCAGGGACTAATACTTCTGGACCATAAAGGTCGAGAACATGTTGAGGTTCATCTGTCAGATCCGCAAGCTCTGGAACACTTGTCTGCATTCGAAATGCCATTTCGTACTGGGCAATTCTGGCGTTGATTTCTGGGTCGCCTACTTGCTCAAGATTGAGTTGGTTCAGGGAGCCGAGCGTATCAAGCATTCGACGCCTCGCGGTGGTATCGATTCCCTTGGGATTGGAAAGGAAAAGAACCTTGTCACCCCGACTGCGAAGCGCCACCCCCTGATATTTGCTCGGAAGGAAGCCACTGCCCCAAAGCCGGTTATAGAGAGCCTGCGCCTGTTGGCGGCCAGTCCACGAAGCTGTCATCACCATGAAAGCCGGTAGGTTTTCGTTTTCCGTTCCCAAACCATAACTCAACCATGAACCGAGACTCGCTTTACCGGGTAATTGATCGCCGGTGCAGATGTAGGTGATCGCAGGATCATGATTGATGGCTTCGGTGTACATGGATCTTACTAATGCGATCTGATCCACTTGCTTTGCCAGGTGAGGCAGTAGTTCACTCACCATCGTGCCTTGCTGGCCATGGGGTGAAAATTGGTAGATGCTTGGCGCGATTGGAAAGCGAGCCTGGCCACTCGTCATGGTCGTCAACCGCTGTCCTTGTCGAATGGAATCGGGTAGATCCTTGTCAAACCAATCCGTGAGATTGGGTTTGGGATCCCAGAGATCCATTTGGCTCGGAGCCCCAGACATAAAGAGATAAATGGCACGCTGCGCCTTGGCGTTATGATGCGGTAACGGAGGAGAGTGGCTGGAGTTAGAAGCACTCGCGGTGTAACGGTGTTCGAGGGTTGCAAGCGCCGCTGCACCTAGACCGGCTGCACTTTTAGAAAACAGTGAGCGGCGTGTTAGTTCGTTCATCGAAGAAGCAAGTAGCTCGGGATGAATCATACGTTGATTGATTTGAGATTCGTTCATTTTGAAACCACCTCATCGAGATTGAGTAGGGTGTTGCAAACGAGCGTCCACGCCGCCTTGTTCTCGTTGTTTTCACCTACCAATTCTTCGCAAAGTTTTGGCAGCTCGCGATAGTATTGTTTGCTGTCCTGCAACAGTGAATCGATTGCATGACTTTCAGCATCACTTGGCAATCGAGCGGTGACCGTTTGGAAAGCCCAACGGATCCGATCAAATTCAATGACATCTCCCGCCTCTTTTTGTACTCGGTCAGCTAGGTTTTTCGCTGCTTCGAGAAACTGTTGCTCGTTTAAAAGCAGCAAGGCTTGCAGCGGAGTATTCGTGCGTTCTCGTCTCGCGGTGCAAGACTCCCGACTTGGAGCGTCAAGCATTGACATTTGTGGTGGGGGGCTGGTGCGTTTCCAGAAAGTGTAAACGCTTCGACGATAGATTTTATCCCCTTGATCCGCTTGGAATCTCACCGTGTTGCTTCCTGAATATCCTACCGCTGCCCAAAGTCCTTCAGGTTGGGGTGGTTTAACGCTTGGTCCACCCTGTTGATCGATTAGTAAACCTGATAGGAACAATGCTTGATCACGAAGGATTTCAGCATCGAGCCGATGTCGTGGTCCCCGAGCTAAGAAACGGTTGTAGGGATCTTTGGTAAGTAGTTCTGGAGTGACTTGATGGCTTGTTCGATACGTCTCAGAAGTGACCATCATTTTGATGAGTCTTTTGACGTCCCAGTTGTGGCTTTGGAAGTCAACGGCAAGCCAGTCAAGCAGTTCGGGATGACTGGGTGGTTGACCTTGGCTGCCAAAATCTTCACTTGTTTTTACAAGACCTGTACCAAAGATTTGCTGCCAAAAACGATTTACCGCTACTCTTGCTGTGAGTGGATGCTGATCGCTGGTTAGCCACTGTGCTAACCCTAGGCGATTCTTGGGTGCATCACTGGGGTACTCACCGAGAAAATCAGGTGTGTCTCGGTCGACCGCATCGCCCGGTTGGTCATACTGCCCGCGAATCAAAATGTGCGCAGCACGCGGCTCTTTGGTCTCTTTCCATATGAGTGTCGTTGCAATCTCTCTTTCCAATGCCTCTTTTGCTTTCCGAGTCCCTTTCTCGAGATCCAATAACGCAATCCAATCTGGGTGCAAACAAAAAACGTGGCGGTAATATTGCCTGAGCGCGGAGTTGGTTTCCGAGCCACGTTCAGCGGCGGGGGTTTTGACGAGGTCCACTAGGCCAGTGGGTAGCGGAATGGCCGGAGATCGATAGGCGTAGGTGAATTCAGACTTTCCTTCGTGATTGATGACTTTAAGGTATAGGTCGTTGCTCCCTTGCCTGAGGTCGAGCTCAATCTCTTGATCCAAAGGATTTAGTTCACGCGGGCCACGACGGTTTGAGACTTCCTTGCCATTCAAGAAAACGATTAGTCCATCATCGGTTCCGCAAAGCAGTGTTACTTTTTGTGGCTTAGGTGATTGCAAGTTTTGATACAGCACCAAAGCCGATGATCGATCCACGACTGTGGGTAGTTCATGAGCAGCGACGGGAGTTAATTCTTCATGCTTGTTCCATGTGAATATCTGATCCTGATAAGAAAACATTTCGTCTTCTTGGAAGGCTTGCCCCTGAGAAGCGAATGATCTGGCATAGCCTGGATTAGTGCTTTCGATCGGAAAAGGTCCCGCAGAAAAAACAGGACCAAGGGTGATTTGTTGGCTCTCAGGAATCGAAGGATTGGAATCACTTAGCGAGAGTTTGATTCGCTTGAATTGATGTTTCGCAAAAACGCTTTGGTAATGCAGTTGAACGCGAATTTTTTGATTCGTTTCTTGAGTATCGAGGGGCGCAAAGACAAACCAAGCCTTGCGTTCGCCGGGGTTTTGGTGTCCGGCAACGGCCCATCCCTCACGCTCTTTGAATGAGCCATCGATCGCGTAGCGAATTTCAAAAGGTCCGTCTTTCTGTTCAATATCAGCGAGTGCGTAGACGGTAGGGATTTTTACCCAAGGTTGATCCAACTCTGGGTTGCCAACTTCGATTGTTATTTCTGTTAAGACGACATTGCCATTGGGGGATACCCCCACTTTTGATTCTTCCGATTCTACCAGCGCTTCGAGGTGAAGCGTTTGCCATCCGTTTCCCTCGGGGATCGAAGCAATAATCGTGGTTGTGTCTTTATCGCCCGCATCACTTACTAATTTTACCGATCCATCTTCTAGGATTTCCATGGTTGCCTTTGCTGCCGACTCCACTGAATCAGGGTGCAGTGCTTGGATCGTAACGAGGCTTTGATCCGTAAGAGATCTCTCCCATGCAATTTGTGCTTGATCGACACTTTCAATAGGACCTTGGCGTTCCTGTTTGAAATCTTGAATCGATTGGTCGTATTCGGCAATCAAGCTTTCTTGTTCGCTGGTCGCAACCCGAATCACCGGGGCAGGATCCTTGGTGTTGCCATCCATGGCACGTCCGTCAAGGCTGTTGAAAAATGCGGAGAGTGAATAATAGTCCCGCTGTGAAATTGGATCGAATTTATGGTCATGACAAACAGCACAACCAACGGTGAGACCCAAGAAGATGGTTCCAAACGCATCGGTACGATCAATGACATTGCGTGCAAAAACTTCTTCATAGATTGACCCACCTTCATTCGTGGTGACGTTCAAACGATTGAAACCACTTGCGATTAAACCTCGGTCACCGAGTTGAGGTAATAGGTCACCAGCCAATTGCTGCGTTATAAATTGATCAAAACTCAAGTTGTGATTAAAAGCGTCAATCACCCAATCACGATAAGGCCACATTTCACGATAGTTGTCCAGATGTAATCCATGCGTGTCACCGTAGCGAACAAGATCGAGCCAATACCGCCCGAAGTGCTCTCCGAAATGGGGTGATTGCAATAGTTCATCAACAAGTTGGTGGTAGGTAGCATCCGATGAATCATCTAGAAAGCGATTGATCTGTTCCCGATTTGGAGGCAGGCCAGTCAGATCCAAGCAAAGACGCCTAAGTATTTCAGGTGGGCTCGCTGGAGGGTTTTTGGTTAGCCCTTTGGTCTCGATCATCTTTTGGATGAAGTAATCGATTCCCGAGACGTTTGATTGAATATTCGGTGGTGCTGCTGTTGCATTAGGAGGATTGAAAGCCCATGGCTTTTCAATGGACGCCCCGGCCATAACCCATTGTTCAATTTCGTTTTTCTGCTCACGTGAAAGTGGTTTTTGGAACTCCGGGGGCGGCATGATCGAATCAGGATCCTTCGAATGAATCCGATCAAGAAGGTAATCACGAGTTCTTTCTTCAGAATCCAAAATCGATTGCAAACCGTCGGCCGTATCCAATCTCAGGTCAGCCTGCCTATCATTGGAGTCCGGTCCATGGCAAGCAAAGCAGTGGTCAGAAAGAATTGGACGGATCGTTTGATTAAAGTCTACAGCCGAATTCAAGTTGGTTTGTGCAGTGGCCACGCTCATCGGCAAGCAGAAGAGCAATGTCATTAGGAAAAGAATAGCCGTTGAAAAAAATCCGTATCGCATGGGTGATCCGAGATGATCGCGAAATAGCAAAAGCGCTAGACAGAAAGTGCGCGCGGCCAGCATCATTGTAGTTGACCGTGGAGTGAACGTGAATCAAAACTCGTTAAACATCAATTCGATTCCAAATGACTTCCGATTGAATCGATCCATTTATTCCGATGTTGGATCATCAGCGAAAGCTCGGTGATGGTCGGTTCTAGTATTTGGATCACCCCATCCACCTCCACCGGGTGTTTCGATCGTCAGGCGATCACCCGCAGTCACCTCCGTAGAGGCTCTGAAACCAAGCGTTTCTGACTTCTTGAGATTTGTGTTTTCACCCTTTGTTTTCGATCGACTCAAAAGATTGCGACCGGATTGGCCAGGGAGTCCACCATGCAATCCGTAAGGTTGCGTTATACGTCTCGAGGTGATCAACGAGAGTACAAGTGGACGCAGGAACTCGAATTCTCGAATGACGCCATCTCCACCGTGATGATGACCCTGCCCGCCACTTCCTCGGCGAATTTCAAATCTCAGCAAGCGAATCGGTAGTCGTGATTCCAATACTTCTGGATCCGTGATTCGCGTATTCGTCATGTGGGTATGCACAGCATCGGCGCCGCAAGATTCTGCTGTCGCGCCACTGCCTCCTGCGATGGTCTCGTAGTAGCCAAAGCTTTCATTACCTAACAGCATGTTGTTCATCGTGCCTTGCGAAGCCGCCGCAGAATCAAGAGCACCCAATAAAACGTCTACTATGCGCTGACTCGTCTCAACATTTCCTGCCACCACAGCAGCGCAATGGTGAGGATCTGCATGACGAGGTGGGTCAAGAAGTCCGGGAGGAATCACAAGATCGATATCTCGAAGTGCTCCCTCGCAAAGTGGTAGATGAGAACCTGCAAGACAGCGAATGACATAAAGTACCGCAGCGGTGACGATTGCTGGGGTTGCATTGAAACCGTTGGGATGGACGGGATCCGTTTCGAATCGAATGATCAACCTATTCTTTTGCTTTTCGATTTGAACGGCGATTGAGGTGCCGTCATCAAGTTGATCACGGAAGTGCAATGTTTTTTGAGGTAGTGTCTGAATCCAATTTTGTACTGTCTGTCCCGAGATGTCTAAGATTTGTTCCATCACAGAGCGAAGCTTAGAAGCGGAGTAAACGGTCGCTAGTTCTTGTAGCGATCTGATGCCGAAGATCCCCGCAGCACGCTGTGCGTCAATGTCAGCAAGGTTTTCGTGAGGGCACCGTGATGGGTATTCAGCCGAGACGAGCAAATGATAGAGTTGCTCTCGGTTGTATTCACCATTGCGGACTAGAGCAAAGTTTTGAATCAGTACACCTTCTTGAGCAAGGGATGTCGCGTGAGGCGGCATCGAACCGGGCGAGATTCCTCCGATCTCTGCGTGGTGCGCTCGCGATGCAACAAAAAAATCTGGTTGCCCGCTTTTACGATCGCCACAAAATACGGGTGCGACAGCCGTCACGTCTGGTAGATGTGATCCCCCTGCAAACGGGTCGTTACTGAGGTAGCAGTCCCCGGCGTACATCGTGGGATACTTATTGATGAGATGTCGTACCGTATGACCCATTGCCCCTAAGTGAACCGGCACATGGGGCGCGTTGGCAATCAGCACGCCTTGTTCATTGAATATGGCGCAGCTGTAATCTCGTCTCTCTTTGATATTCACACTGAGCGATGTGCGTCGCAGCACTTCGCCCATCGCATCGGCAATTCCCTGAAGTCGCCGACAAATGACCTCGAGTAGGATTGGATCTTCGGCGCCTTGAATCGTTGCTTGGACAAGCGGTTTGTGTGTTGTTGTCTGAACGGACGATTGCCGATTCGCAACCAAGACTCCTTGATGATCCACTCTTGCTTGCCAGTGGGGTTCTAGCACAAAAGTTGAATGGTGTCCGGCGATAATTGCAGGTCCTTCGATGACTTGGTTGGCAGTCAATTCAGAGCGATCAATTCGTTTCGCGGTGACCCAACGGTTTTGATGCCAAAGCTTTGTTGAGATTTGATCGTCGTGTTTCTGACCACGCAAGATAGTTTTTGCCTCGTGCTCATTCTTCTCAATCTCGTGCGAAGCTAATGTCGCTGGGCTTGTTTTGGGAAGTATTGATTCGGCTTTGTTCAACGATGGCGATATTTCAAGTGCAGCCGTTTGAGGATTACTTTCAATCGTGGCCTCGCAGCGGATTGCAACAATTTCTAAAGAATGATTTTCACGACAATAACCAAAGGTTTCGAGATGCTGTTGATGGAATCGATTTGCGAGTGTCCGCTGGGGATCAACTTCGAGTGTTAGCGGTGATTCGGTTCCTTGGTAGCGAATGTCAATTTCAAATCGTTCGCTGATGATTTGATCGTTTAACTTGTCCTTTGCTAGTTTCTCGCAAGCGACGGTTTTTACATCCGTCATTTGAGATTCAAGTTCGAGCGGTTCATTGCCATCCCAAATACGGTAGATACCTTGAGCAGCAAGATGACCCGTTTTCGCGATTCCAATCCCCAGTGCGCTCAGTAAACCAGCGTCGGGATGATCGATGATGGTTTTCATCCCAAGCGTATCGGCGATACGGCAAAGATGTTGCCCAGCAGCACCGCCAAAGCCGGCTAATGCCATCTCACGAACGTCTGATCCTTGCGCGGTACTGACCGTTCTGACGGCTTCGGCCATATGAGTAATGGCGATGTCAAAGAATCCCTCAGCCAACGCTTCCGGGCTGAGTGCTGATTCGTGAGGCAATCGAGAGGCGATTTCCAGCAGTTTTTTTTCAGCCGCGGTTCGATCAAGTGGAAAAGGAAATCGTTCAATGGGAATACGACCGAGAATCAAATTGATGTCCGTCACGGTGAGCGGACCGCCTTTTCCGTAGCACGCGGGTCCAGGTTCTGCGCCGGCACTTTCGGGGCCGACAGAGAGTCTTCCCAAATCACTAATACCGCAAATCGATCCTCCCCCGGCAGCAACCGTTTCAATATCCATCATTGGAGTCATGACGCGGATACCCGCCACGCGTGATTCATATCGCCGACCAGCTTTACCCTCATAGCGGCTGACATCGGTGCTGGTGCCACCCATGTCGAGACCGATGACCTTGGATTGCCCGGTTTGAGATGCGAGATCGCCAAGCGCAACGACGCCGCCGGCAGGACCCGAAAGGATACTATCTCTACCTCGAAAGGAATTTGGCTCCACTAAGTTGCCATTGCTGGTCATGAGCTGCAACCGACAGGTATTTGCACCGCCGAACTGATTCCAAACTCTTTTTAAATATAAATCCAAGACTGGATTGAGATAGGCGTCGAGTGAGGTTGTTTCAGCGCGAGCAACGTATTTGATTAGCGGCGCAACTTCACTGGAACGCGAAATATCACAAAACCCCGCTTCCCGCGCAAGTGATTCGACTTTCTGCTCATGGACACTGTTGCGATGGCCATGCAGCAGGCAGATCGCGATCGATTCGACCCCCATCGCTAACGCGTCGGCAAGATCCTTTTCAACCGCGATCGAGTTGAGTTCTTGCAGTACCGTTCCGGACGCATCCAGCCGTTCATCAATCTCAATCACGTGTTCTGCAAGTGGTGCCGTTTTTTTAATATTGAGCGAGAACAACTCGGGCCGATCTTGTTCTCCGATGGACAGCAGATCGCGAAAACCCTTGGTCACCAGCAACGCTATTTTAGAACCCGTTCGCGTTAAAAGAGCATTTGTGCCTTTGGTGGTTCCCAGTCGAACACTCAGGGGCGGAAGTGCATCTCGAAGTGGGATTCCAAGAAGCAGGCGAGTTGCCAGCACAGGAGCTTCGAGTCTTGGATTCAGTTCCAAGATCAACGGTCCACTAAGATTGTGGATTTTTTCAGCTGGTGCATGTTCCGTGATCAGTCGATCTTTGTTTTGAGAGATTACAGCACCAAGATCAACTGTTCTTCCATTTCGGTCGATGAGGACAGCGTTCGCTCCTCGCCAGAAATCGCAACAGGCGATACCGAGATAAGCGTGCAGTGAGAATGTTTCGTTCCCGTGGTATTCCCGTACCGCGGCGCGAGTGAGACCGCTGCTAAGTACTTTGATTTCTTGACGCTGTTTCTTTCTCAGAATAAAGACATCGGTAAAGGTTCCACCAATATCCGCCCATACTTGGATCGTCTCTTGCTGTCTGGAATCAGAGAGGGGCATGGATAAATCGTTGATCATTGATTGAATAGTGCGACGCTTTCTTCTGCGGCTTCTGGGTCGATCAAGGCGACGACGATGTCTCCTGGCTCAAGCCGATCACTTGCTTGGGGAACGCGCACGAAACCGTCTCTTTCGACAGCGGCGATCAAGCATCTTCCTGCTAAAGGTAGTTCCGCAAGTGTTGCTTTGGTTACCGCTGCTCCATCGATGACTTCCAGTTCAAACACGCCGATCGCACCATTGGGTAGACGTCGCTGGCTAATCACGGCGCCTTCATTCAGATAGCCGATGATTTGCCTCGCGGTCACATCTCGCTCACTTACCGCATGATCGATACCCAACTTGCCGACGACATTGGCATAGTCGGGTCTGCCAACCACACACATCACTCGGTTGGCACCGAGTTCACGTGCTTCAACGCCCGCCATGATATTACTTTCATCATTTCCAGTGCAGGCGACAAAGTAGTCAACGGTTCCTGCTCCTTCATCTTCGAGAATCGTTCTGCGATTCGCGTTGGCATGAATGATGGTTGCGTTGGGAAGTAAGCGTGAGAGTCGACTGCACCGGTCCGGATCATTTTCAAGCATGACGATGCGGTAATCCCGACGAGATAAGGATTCCGCGAGATGATAACCGGTTTCACCACCTCCAGCGATCATCACGCGTTGCTGGGGACCACGGTCTTTTGAGATTGTGAAGATCTCTCGACTCTTGGCAACAGCCTCGGGGCTGCCGATCAAGCTAATGCGATCCTTGCCGTGTAGTTCGTCTTCACCACTCGCAATCCACATCCGACCATCTCGGGCGATCGATCCGATCCGTACGGAGGAGGGTAGTTTAATATCTCGAAGTTTATGGTTAGCGGCTGAGGCTCTCGCATCCACTTCGACCTCATAGACTTCCAGTTGTCCTCGAGCAAAGTGTTCGAGTGGAATCGCATCCGGATTTCGAATGGCTCGAGCGAGTTCAAAAGCTGATAATTGCTCTAGGCTAAGCAAGCTATCGATTCCGAAATGGCGTTGGTAATCAAAGGTGCTTAGATCTTGAAACGCCGGTGCATAGACTCGTGCAATGCTTCGCCGAGCGCCGAGAGCCTTTGCCATGCTGGCAGCGAGAATATTGACTTCGTCGTCTCCGGTGACCGCGAGACAGACATCCGCGGAACAAACATCCGCCTGGAATAAAACCGTGCTGCGAGCTGCGCTGCCGACCATCGCACGGACATCTAGCTCGCTGTTGATCTGCGCGACATTTTCTTGGTCGGTGTCGACCACGGTCACACTATGACCGCGTCGGCACAATATATCGGCAACCCATCGTCCTACCGTTCCAGCGCCTAAAGTGAGAACTTGCATTTTCTAGGGGTATTTTTATTTAATGGGTTGCCAGATTAGGAGTGATAGCTGTTTAAAAAGACGAGGCATAATCGATTGTTATGAGAAGGCCATTCACGGGGGGAATCCTTGAATCCCACACATTCTTAAGTGAATAAGCTTAGCACATAAAGCACTGCGAAAATGATCCCCATAAAACCGGTGATCCACCTGGCGGTTTGCCAAGCATGGCTGAGAATGAGTTGCGTGTTTTCGTGCCGAGTCGCTCCGAAAACAAGAGCCACCGTGATGATTAATGGCACGTAGTACAAAAGGTAAGTGGGTGAGATGGAAAGCATGTTTAGGCTCGGCTCAATCCCGATCACCCGAAGGATGATTGGAGAGAATGACAATCAGGTTGATGAATAATAAATCAGTGGTACGAGAATCAGGTTCGATCGCCTTTAGTCTTTGAATGAGTGTCAATGGGTTGCAGCTTTTCCAGACTTTGGTTGAGTGCGATCAGCTATCGGGGTTTTGATCGGTCTCCGTTTCTTCTTCTCGCTTGCGCCCACTGATCGGTACCGACAGAGGACCGCCGTAGGCGTCATAAATAACGAGAATATTCAACAGTCCAGCAATCACCGTGTACCACGTGCCCATTTCATAGCCAGCGCCGTACTTTGCGTACCATGCTGCGACTTCATCCGCTTCGCTTTCCA
>JADHOA010000074.1 GCA_016779185.1 Rubripirellula sp. | reverse complement strand
GAAACAACCCAGGATGGCGCCATTCTGATCTTTGATGAAGTGATGACTGGATTCCGTTTAGCACTCGGTGGGGCGCAGGAGCGGTTTGGCGTGACACCGGATATGACGACGCTTGGCAAAATCGTCGGCGGCGGAATGCCTCTTGGGGCTTACGGTGGCAGAGCTGACATCATGGATCAGGTGCTGCCTGCGGGGAAGGTTTTTCAAGCGGGGACGTTGAGCGGTAATCCGGTCGCCGTTGCTGCGGGTAGTACAACGCTGCGTTTACTTCGAGATGAGTCACCCTATGAATACCTCGATCAGATCGGTCAACGACTCGCAGCAGGTGTGGGAAAGGCTGCAGCGGATGCAGGCGTGCCGCACTGCGTTCAGCAGGTTGGAAGCATGATGACTTTGTTCTTTCAGGATGGACCGGTCAAGAGTTGGCCGGATGCTGATCGAAGTCAACGCGACCAGTACTCCAAATACTTTTGGGGAATGATTGAGCAATCGGTCTACATGCCATGCAGTCAATTCGAAGCGTTATTCATTAGTCGAGAGCATTCAATCGAGATGATTGACCAAACCATTGACGCGGCTAACAAAGTACTCGCTGCGTTTTAAATGGCTGGTTTGGGCTGCGACCTGCTATCAATGATCCAGGATTGAGATGCGTAGCCTTTGGTCGAATGGTTTTCTTGGTAATATGAATGGTTTTCGTGGCAATAGGATGCACGCGGAGATGAACCCAACCCGACGATTGACTCATCACAGGGATGAAACATTACTGAGGCGAACTCAGCACGAAATTGCAAGGCAGTGATTTCGCGTCTCGCACCCAGGCGTTGAATTTGCAACGAATCTTGAGCGATGCAGTGGCCCGCCAGATGCAGTGGCCCGTCAGGTGCAGATTGATTGACAGGGGGGCCTTCGGAGGGCGAGAACAACCTTCGCAGCTGACTCAAAAGTTCGGTGGGTTTCACTGGTCAAACGTTTTCGCTGTCTGATATCAACGAATCAATATGAAGAAATCGGTGGATTTCTGTCTGGGAGAAGATAATAGAGTGGTCCCCAAGAGGGGTTTTAGGGATTGGTCTTGAGGAATTAGCTAAGAAGAAACACCTCAGGATCGTTAGAGCTTCTCCAGTGTATAGCTTTTGCCCCCAATGCGGCCATTACGCGAATCTTTTTGAACCTTTCCCCCCACTGGAAGGTGTGTTTTGGATGCGGACGGGGATACATTATCGACCGACGTGAATCACCCAATCAGGCTCGACGAGCGGGTTGGATGGTTCGGTTTTCCGCCGATCTTTCCAGACATGAAAGCCTCACGATGTGCTTGCTGGCCGTACAGTATCGCTTGGTTCCCGAAAGCCCCATCTTGGTTGCAGCGAATCGCGAGGAGTACTTTGATCGCCCGAGCTTGCCACCTTCGATTCAATCAGGCAAGCCACGCGTGTTATGCGGGATGGATCAAAAGGGCGGTGGCACTTGGTTGGGTGTGAATCAAAACGGATTGTTTGTTGGGATTTGTAACCGAGCGACCACGGTTCCCTTGTTTGGTCAGCGGTCTCGCGGGATGCTGGCTCTCGATCTTCTGCGATGCTCTACAGCCAATCGTGCTTTGGAAAAAGCGGAGGCAGAGTTCGCCAAGACTCGCTACGACGGTTGCAATATCATCATCGCGGATGCGGAAAGTGGTTACGCGATCCACGCCGACGAGCGTCAAGAGGTTGTGGAGCTTCGAGACGGTTTGAATATCATTGGGGCGAGAAACCTCAACGACCCCGAAGATCAGCGAGTGCAGATGGCACGACGTCTTTTGACGCTACAGACGCTCGATTCGCCGGTTAAGTTTTTGGCGGTGGCGAGTAAGGTGTTTGCCCGTTCGCCCGTCGGGCCGGGAAGGCCCAGCATGGTCGTTCGAAACGGCGATTATGGGACGGTCAGCAGCTCCTTGATTGCTCTTGGGGTCAAGCCACGCGATGCGATCTATCAGTTCAGTAATGGGGCGCCGGATCAGGTGAAATACGAAGATTTTTCGCCGATGCTTCGCGATATTCTTTCACGTGGACTGCGCGAAGCGAGAACCAAAGCAAAAGCCCAGGGTTGATGCGTTTGGTGTCGCTGCAACTTGAACGACACGGGGCCCGACATCGATCCTGGCCCGGTCGCGGTCGATCCAAAAAGTGCTTGCCGCGTTCAGTGCGGTGTTGCCCGGGGATTCTGGTTCCCCAGCAAATTTCCCAGCGACTTGGGTACTCGGCAACCTAGTTTCACGCCGGTTGGTAACCTGATGCTTGTTTACGCCGTGCGAGCGATGGTTTGGATAGCTCGTTGAGGAAGTTGCGACAAGACTTGTTACGCCCAGAGGCCGTTGGGGATCTCGCAGTATCGAGGTTCGGCGTAAACACTGGTGAATTTTGGTTTTGATGGGTGCGTTGTTACTCCCTTGACCTCGTCTGATCTTCCCTCACGCATCGGTTCTTGACTTGGCGCGTCAGTCGTTCCAGGGACGCTATTGCCCGCTGATTGCGAAGGCGTTCTCTGGCACATGATCCGTTCGCTACGATTCGGACTCCAGCGGTTGTGGTGTTGTGTCGATAACCCAATCTGGGGGAAATCCGAAATCGAATCCTGCAGATAAAGGGTAGGGATTAGGGGATTTCTTTGGGGCAACAAGTCGTTGAGTGGTCGATGCGGACGGATTGGAGCAATGGCGGGGTGTAATTCACCCGTCAAGAATGTTTGGATCAAAGCGATCGTTTCTGCGGAGAAGTCTGGGCCGGCAGTCAACGCCAACCAGCCGTCTAGCGATGACCGAGGAGAAGAAAAATGATGGACGCATTAAAAGATGCAAACTGCCTGGTGACCGGAGGAGCGGGATTCATTGGTTCCCATTTGGCTCACGCTCTGTTGCAGTCCGGAGCGAAAGTGCGAGTTCTGGACAATCTTAGCACCGGCTTTTTAGATAATCTCAGCGGATTCTCTTGTGAGCGACTCGAGATCGTACAGGGGGATGCATCAGATCGAGATGTCGTCCAGCGATCCATGGAGGGCGTGGATTACGTTTTTCATCAGGCGGCGATGGCGAGTGTTCCGCGAAGCATTCGGGAACCAGCGTTGTGTCACGCATGGTGCGCGACGAGCACCGTGGAACTTCTAACGGCAGCTTCCAACGCGGGTGTCAAACGCTTGGTGCTCGCATCCACGAGTGCCGCCTACGGGGATTCGCCCTTCGTTTCAAAACGAGAGTCTGATGCGGTCGCTCCATTGTCTCCGTACGCCGCAGCGAAATTGGCTGCTGAATCTTACTGCCGCGCCTTCGTGACGAGTTTTTCTCTCGAGACGGTGGTGCTTCGGTATTTCAATGTCTTTGGACCGCGTCAGGACCCTCAAAGCGAATACAGCGCGGTCATTCCACGATTTGTCTCGATGATCCTCTCGGGAAAGCAGCCCATTATCTATGGTGACGGAGAGCAGTCTCGAGACTTCGTTTACGTTGGTGATGTTGCGAGAGCGAACCTTCTCGCTGCGATCACTCCGGGCGTATCGGGCGGTACGTTTAATATCGGTCGAGGTGAGAGGACTTCCCTGCTTGAGTTGCTGACCAAGCTGAGTGAAATCCTTGGAAAAAAAATAGACCCCATTCATGAGCCAGCAAGGGTTGGTGATATTCGGGATTCCCTCGCCGACATCAATCAGGCCCGATCGCGTCTAGGATTTGATCCTAAGGTTTCAATCTATGAGGGGCTTGCTCAGAGTGTTGATTACTATCGCAGTGTGGTTTGAGGATTAAGTCATCGCCACGCTTACGTTGTCGCAGCGGAGAGAGGCACCCGTTGAGATGCGATGGAAGCGACCGATGTCGATTCGGCTTTTCAGTGATGAACTCCGCTTGTCATACTATGGCTGCTGCATTGTCTCGAGCTTTTAGCAACCTGGTTGTGATCGTTTTCCGTTAAGGTTGGCAAGAGCGGGCCAATTCAATTTCCACCGGATGCCAACGCTTGGGGTGATCTAGTTCAACGAGTCCAGAGTTACTTCCTGTTGGTCGACGTTTTGGTTTTCTGGATCGTCTCGATAGTAAGTGCGCACTGGCGTGGGAAGAGGGTTAATTGCGAGTTGGTCGACGAGGAATCCTTGATCCTTAGCGGCTCGAAGCATGTTGATGATATCGCCATAGCATCCACCAACTTGGACCATGCCTGCGATCACGTCATCAACAGAGGATGAAACGACGACTCGTCGATCCTGCTCACCTGCTTGGAATCGACTAATGCGAAGTAACTCGTCTGGATGTTTTGGATCTGGCTTGATCATGATTCCACCGGGCAGCATCAGGAAGCTCGACATCTTGATTGATTTCACATCGCCCAGCAAAACCACTTCCGGTTCTT
The DNA here is from genome assembly GCA_016779185.1 of Rubripirellula sp. GTDB lineage: Bacteria > Planctomycetota > Planctomycetia > Pirellulales > Pirellulaceae > Rubripirellula. The sequence goes on along the minus strand of JADHOA010000074.1, from coordinate 8,630 downwards.
CCTGAAGTGAGACGACAATCGCTGGCGTGCTTTGGGAAGAGATCTGATAAAGCGAAAGCGGTCCCAGCGGACTTCCGCCTAAAGCCGGTTTCCCATCGATTCGACGTCGGATTGAACAGAACGCGCCGTAGCGAGTTTCTAAGCTGGGTTCATCCATGAGTCGTTTTAAAGCATCAACGGCCAGTTGCTGTTCGATGCCCTGTAGGGCAATGAGCGAAGGATAACGAAACGCGGCAACTTCACGAGCAGCCTTTTCGAGTGGTTCAATGGACTCGACTCGATCAAGATAACCTAGTGCTTCGGCAGCGTAGAATTGTAACTCTTGATTGCTCGACTCCAGTCCTTCAAGAAGGGTTGGCACGGCGCTCTCCCCGAGTGCTTCGAGCTGTAGGGCAGCATCGGCTGCAGTTTCGGGCACCCTTAGTTTTTGTGCGAGTTCGGTGAGGCGTTCTTGTCGTCCGTTGATTTCTACTTTGATGCCAATAGCCTGAACAACTTGCATCATTCGTGGGACGTTATCGCGATAGCGTGGATGAACTTCGATTTCGATAAAATCGTCTTCGATTGCCGTCGCAATTCCCCGACGCGTGGTTCCATCAAAGAAGAAGAGACGACGGTTGATCGCATCGGCAATCGCTTTGGATAGTTTGGCGTGCTGGAATTCTGGCCTCAGGATAAGACCTAGTTTGCGAGTCACCTGAACGCGACCACCCGAAAGGATGCGGCCCTCGTTGCGAAGGCTTTCATCCGCATTTGGTTCATGGTCCGCGCGAGTGAGGATGGAGCCTTGTCCAATTGCAAGGACATCACTTTGGCGGATAATGTTCTGCAGCATCCGCTGTTCGCGAAGGCGAGTATCGAGTAACCATCCATGGTGAAGATCGGTAACACGGCTTTCTTTTGGCGCTAGCACGCGAATGTCGATCAAGTCACCTCGCCTTGCTCCGGGAGGAATGAGGGCAAGGACTCTGACCAAGGCGGTATCTTCTTGTTCGAGCCATTGGTTCGGGGCAATGACATCGTGCCGTTTCATTTCCTCGAGAAGTTGATCTCGAAAAACCGATGGATCCGGGGGGCCACCGGTCCCTGGAAGTGCGTTAACCGCCCCAACTCCTTCAATTCGCAGTGGGCTGAGCCCTTGGATGATCGTGCCATCGCGAATCAAGTCCGGGGGCTCCGGTGCCCGCATCAAATCTCGAAGTTTGGCTTCATTTTCCGCCTCTTCAAAGCGTCCGGGGAATAGTGCGTTGCACCCAGTGCCGCTCGCGAGAGCAATCGCAATCGATGCGAGCTGAAACACGACGCGACGGCGAGAAGCGGATAATTGATTTGGATTGGTGCACATTGTGTAGGTGGACATCCTGTCGTGAGGCTGCGTTACCCAGCCCAAGTTTGAAATGGCCTGAATCCGAGAAGGTAGAATCGGAAAAAGGCTTTTCGGCTGAACCTAGAGGCGGAAAGGGATTGGTAAGCGAAGAGCGATGGGGCACATTCGAATCTTCTTGGTTCTAATTAGCTGTTTTGCCGTCTTCGTAGCAAGGTCAGGGGGGGCGGGGTAGTCTTTGCCGCGGACCCGCCACAACGGACTAACCCGGAGTCTCGCCTACCGGCCACCCGGTAGGGGCTTTGGGGCCTCTCGAGATGAGATGGCATCATGAAGGGAGATTCAAAAGCTTAGGTTTTCGCGAAAAAATGCCGATTTGTCTGAATTTAACCACGCAAGTGCACTAGTCTGCCGAAACAGGTTGTGTGATCCGTTTTGGGGTGCTGCGTCAAAACAGTTTTTTTTGTTCGGCTTTGAAGCTCTTGACAGAAAAATCACAGCGGAGATACTCTTCGGTTCGCCTGGCCTCGTCTTGGTTATTTGCATGCATTTGGCACTGGAAAACCCTTGTTTTCGGGTTGTTGTGCCCCCAAAACGGCGGCGAAAAGCGCAAAAATCCTTGACTGCGTCCAATTAAATGGCGTGGTTCCGATATTCCATCGTGTGGATCAACCCCACCAGAACGACAGTTTTATGCCCACAATCAACCAACTTGTCCGCAAGCGTCGGAAACTGAAGAAGAGTCAAAGCAAGTCTCCCGTGCTTGAGAAGTGTCCGCAAAAGCAAGGCGTTTGCCTTCAAGTGCGAACAATGACTCCGAAAAAACCTAATTCGGCTCTTCGTAAGATTTCTCGTGTTCGGTTGAGTAACGGGAAAGAGGTTACGGTTTATATTCCGGGTGAAGGGCATAACCTCCAAGAGCACTCGATCGTTCTTGTTCGTGGTGGTCGTGTGCGTGACCTTCCTGGTGTTCGGTACCAAGTGGTTCGTGGTTCACGAGACGCACTCGGTGTTGAGGGGCGAAAGCAGTCCCGCAGTCGCTACGGTGCCAAGAAGTAATTCACCGAGCAATGACATTGCAGAGATAAATGGTTTTATCTCTTGCGGTTCAAATGCTCCCATGATGGACTTCGTGTCGTATCGGCACAGCCCATGCTGAAAGAGATGACAGGGACGCGACACAAGTGGGTCGCACCAAATACAGAAACAATCACACATCGTTTTTAAGAATCGAAGATGGGTCGAATCACTTCCAGTCGCTCGCAACTTAAGGGTGACCCGAGACATAATTCCATGTTGGCAAGCAAGTTCATCAATTGCTTGATGCTTGACGGAAAAAAGACAACCGCGCAGCGTGTTTTCTACGACGCGTTGGATGAGATTTCCCGTCGAAACGAAGCCGCTGACTCCTCCTCGATCGAGGTTTTTGAAGCAGCCGTCGAGAACGTCAAACCATACATTGAAGTTCGTAGTAAGCGTGTTGGCGGTGCGAGCTATCAGGTTCCGATGCAGGTGAACCGCTCGCGTCAACAAAGCTTGGCGATTCGTTGGATTCTTGGCGCGGTGCGTGACAAGAAGGGTCGCCCGATGCACCAAAAGCTTGCCGACGAACTCCTCTCAGCGTACAAGAAAGAGGGCGTTGCCTACACCAAGCGTGAGAACACCCACCGCATGGCGGACGCTAACAAGGCATTCGCTCACTTTGCTTGGTAGAGCGATCGAGCCCTCCGATTCAAATCTAACCGCGTCGCAACAGCGTCGCGGTTTTTTTGTGGACCGTTTCCGGCAGTTGTGTGATCGAGGCCAGAAGTGTTATCGGGGCCGTGCTTGACGGCGAAGGTGCGTAGCGGATTTTCCGGACACGGTAGCTCAGTCGGAAAACGGACTGGATCTTGGAATGCGGAAACGCCTGATGCTGGAATTGGCATCAGGCCTTTGCATCACGGCCGGCTGCCGAAACTCGAGCTTTTCGCAATTGGCTTCGCGATGCCAAGGTTTTAGATTGGTGATTAAGTCAACGGCGATGACTTGGTAGTATCTCGTTTCCTTGTTTTTTACACCTCGCGTTTTAAAGCTTGAATTTCATGGCCACGGACATTTCCAAAATTCGAAACATTGGTGTGATTGCTCACATTGATGCTGGCAAGACCACGGTCACCGAGCGAATGCTTTATCTGAGCGGGGCCAAGCATCGCGTGGGACGCGTCGATCACGGCACGACGGACACCGATGATGATCCTGAAGAGCAGGAACGCGGCATCACGATTTTTAGTGCTTGTGTTAAATATGGTTGGGGGAATTATTCAATCAACCTTCTCGATACTCCGGGCCACGTTGATTTCACGGCCGAGGTTGAGCGTTGCCTACGGGTCCTCGATGGCGCGGTGGTTGTGTTTTCGGCTCGTGAAGGTGTTGAGGCACAGAGTGAAACCGTGTGGCGACAAGCAGATCGGTACGAGGTGCCAAGGATCGTTTTTATCAACAAGATGGATCGCGAAGGTGCAAATTTTGAGTCTGTTTTCAATGAGATAGGGCCTCGCCTTGGTGGTAATCCCGTTGCGATTGAAATCCCGGTGGGGCAAGGCCCGACCCACGTCTCGGATCCGTTTCGGGGTGTGATAGATTTGATCGATATGAAACTGCTTGAGTTCGACCCAGAGACAGAGGGGAAGACGATTCAAGAACGTGAGATCCCAACTGAGTTGCTAGATGATGCCATGTTGTGGCGAGAGCAGATGTTGGATGCCATCTACGACATCAGTGAGGAAGCAGCAACTCTGGCGCTCGAGGAGCAGGAAATACCTCGCGAACTGATAATTGCCGCCCTTCGTCAAGGCTGCATTGACAAAAAGATTCAACCAGTCCTGTGTGGTTCGGCTCTGCATGGAATCGGAGTCCAGCCATTGATGACTGCGGTTGGGAATTTCCTTCCAAGCCCTCTGGATCGTCCTCCGGTAAAAGGTATCGATCCAAAGAATGCTTCCAAGGTATTGGTTCGAGGTCCCGAGAACAGCGAGCCATTTTGCGGATTGGTCTTCAAGATCTTGCCGGCCAAAACAGGTGATAACTACTGGATTCGAATTTACAGCGGACAGCTCAATCAGAACTCTAGAGTTTATTGTCCCAATCGTGATAAGAAAGAAAACATTGCTCAGGTATGGCAAATCCATGCCACGAAAAAAGATCGCGGTGGTCAGATGGAATCGGTGGGCGCCGGTGATATCTGCTGTGTGATCGGTCCTCGGTTTGCCATTACAGGTGACACGGTTTGCGACACCAAGGCAAACATCGAACTACCAAGTATCAATTTTGCAGATACTGTGTTGTCGATGGCAATTGAGCCTGAGAGTACCGCGGATAAAAAGAAGCTCGAAGAAACGCTGGACATGTTGCGACGGCAGGATCCCACTTTCCAAGCGAGCGAAAGTAGCGAAACAGGGCAAACACTCATCAGCGGAATGGGAGAATTGCATCTCGAGGTGATCCAACATCGGTTGACCCGGGACTTTGGTCTGAACGTTAAGTTCTATAAGCCGAGAGTGAATTACCGCGAAACCATCGGTGCAGCGGCGGAGGTGGTTGGGCAGTGTAATCGACAGATGGGAGCAACCCAGATGTTTGCAAGGCTCGGCCTAAAGGTGTCGCCACTCGAGAATGCGTCTGCACCGACTTTGGTTTTCGATCGCTTACCACCGGAATGCCCGTTGTCCAATGCTGTGCGTTCTGCAGCGGTAGATGAGATTCGTGAGCGTGCCGGCGGCGGAGGTTTGCTCGCTGGGTTCCCGCTCTCTGGTGTCCGAATCGAGGTTTGCTCGGCGGAGATTCACGAAGAGGGAAGCGATGAAGTAGCATTTCGCATTGCCGCCGGAGACGCCTTTGATCGAGCGATGCAGGCGGCGGGGCCGGTTCTGCTCGAACCCCTGATGAAAGTAGAGGTGACGACTCCCGACGACTACATGGGCGAATTGGTGGGCGACCTTCAGCAACGACGTGCGATTATCTCATCAACCGAGTCTCGTGGAATGATGACAGTCATTACGGCACACGCACCGCTCAAGGAACTATTTGGTTACTCCGGTGCGGTACGAAGTCTCTCGCAAGGGCGTGCCGGTAGCAGTATGGAGCCACTTGGCTATCAACCAGCCCCCAAGGAAGATGCTCAGGCTTTTCAGTTCTAGGTCAATCTTTCCAGTTTCTCGGTAAATCTCACGCTTTCGTCGCTGAATCTCTCTCAGGGGATTGCAGTGGTTTCCGACAGAATCACTGACTTTGTACCTCTGAATTGCTCACTTCTGGTGAACCGAACCGGTAAACTGTACGAAGAACCGGCGTTGCTCGATTTTTGACGCTTCCCTACGATTCTTCGGAAGCCCGACATGTTGATGCGGACTCAAGTTCATTTGGGTGGCATCGCGGCGCGGCTTCCGACATCCGTTGACTTTGCATCGCGTTTTACCCCGAGAGATACGGTATCTACCAACGTCTAAACTTTTCAAGGACCTTGGTCGCTACCTCCTTTCATCGATGCTGACAGAAATCTAGGAAATCACGATGGAAAACCCCGCAAGGCTTTTAATGAGCTCACGCCTCCTTTCGCTGACTTTAGCGGCTTGTTTGCTGGTTCAAACGGCCCTTTCCGCTCAGGACACGACTCGGGATGCGTCTTCACAGGCTGCTGCTAGCGAGCCATTTAGTCTTGGTGAACCCCCTGCTCGAGATGGAAGAGTTGCACGGTTGATCGCAGCCCTCATGCCGCGAAACCACATCTCTGCAAAGCGATTAGATGACACCATCAGCGAACGTGCGCTACAGCTATATATTAAGTCGCTTGATCCATTAAAGTTGTACTTCTACCAAAGCGACATCGAAGAGTTCGAAAAGGCCAAGCTTGAGATCGACAACATGGTTCAGAACGGCGATCTCGGTCTTGCCTATCAGATCTTTAGCCGATTCATTCAGCGAGTCGACGAGCGTGTCGCGGTGGCGATGGAGGTATTGGATGGTGATTTTGATTTCACCAAGGATGAATCGATCATCACGGATCCCGATGAAGCAAAGTATGCCAACAGCCCCGAAGATGCTCGTGATCGCTGGAGACGTCAAATCAAGTACGCAATGCTCGACCTCAAGGACGATGCTGACTCAGAGAATGCTGAGCAGGGCGATGGGGAAACCGAGGATTACACCGAGCAACTGCGACGACGTTACTCAAGGTATGCCAAGAGATGGAAACAGACCGACAATGACGATTTGCTCGAGATGTTTCTTACCTCGGTAACCACTGCTTATGATCCCCACTCAACCTACATGTCCCCAGGCACCCTGGATGACTTCCAGATTCAAATGAGCCTGAACTTGGATGGAATCGGAGCGCAGTTGCGAGAGAAAGACGGTAATACGGTTGTCTCACGCGTGATGCCTGGTGGAGCAGCCGAGAAGCACGGAAAGCTCAAAACGGATGACATCATCGTGACCGTTGGTCAGGGTGAAGATGGTGAAATGGTCGATATTGTTGAGATGCCATTGAATGACGTCGTAGATTTGATTCGTGGGAAAGCTGGTACCTTGGTCCGACTTGGGGTGAAGCCTGGTGGAGTCGGTAACGTCGAAGAGTACCGAATTACTCGAGCCCGAATCGAACTCGAAGAGTCAGCGGCACGCGGAGAAATCATCGAGCACCAATTGCCGGGCTCTGACGAAACCCTAAAGATTGGTTACATCAATCTGCCAAGCTTCTACCTCGATATGGAATCTGCTCGCCAAGAAAAAGCTGATTTCCGAAGTAGCACGCGAGATGTTCGTCGTCTCCTGGTTGATTTTCAGGAAAAGGGAGTTGATGGATTGGTCTTGGATCTGAGCAAGAACGGTGGGGGGAGTCTTACCGAAGCCATTAACCTTACTGGCTTGTTTATTGACCGAGGACCTGTCGTCCAAGTCAAAAATTCCGATGGCTCCATCCAGCAATATGCTGACGAGGAAAGCGGAACGGCATGGGACAAGCCCTTGGTTGTGATGACGAGCAAGTTCAGCGCCAGTGCCAGTGAGATTTTCGCAGGTGCAATCAAGGATTACGGTCGCGGAATCGTCGTCGGTGACCCAGCAACCCACGGAAAAGGAACCGTCCAGACACTCATGGATCTCGGTCAGCAACTATTTGCTCATAATCGAGCTAATTACGGCGCACTCAAGGTGACGTTGCAGCAGTTCTATTTACCAGATGGTGAAAGTACCCAAAGGAAAGGCGTTGCGGCTGATGTTGTGTTACCTAGTATCACGTCCAAGATGGATGTTGCTGAAGGAGACCTTCAGTACGCCCTCGAACATGATGTCGTCAAAGGAGCCACTCACTCAGTCTACAACATGGTTCCGATGGATCTCCTCGATAACTTGCGTTCGAGATCGGAGCAGCGAGTGACAGCCGACGAAGAGTTTGCCGATTTGTTGCGACGCATCAGTTCTTATGTCGCACAAAAGGAGGAGCATTCAGTGACGCTTCAAGAATCAGCCTTTATCGCGAGACGAAAAGAGCTTGAGTCACAGAACAAGGATGAGGAATTGGAGTTAGCCGAGCAGATGAATGATGGTGTTGTTTATCGCGACGGATTTTATAACCGAGAGGTATTGAACATCGTTCACGATTACATCGACGGCCTTCGGGAAAAGAAATTAGACACCGCAGGCTAACGTGTTCTCAATCATCGAAGTGAGTCAATGAAGCCATTTTGGAGAGAAGTAAATTGATAGGCTTCGTGCGAATGATTGATTAACAAACTATTCAAAAACCCAGTCTTTCTTGACTGGGTTTTGTTTTTGAATCTTGTCATTTCAAAAGATGTTTGTCGGCTAGGTCATTTTCAATCACACGCTTTTTTTTGCGTGATCATTTTACGTTTTGCTGTTCGGGCCGAAGGAAGTTTGCTGTGGTGATTAGGGTTTTGCATCGCGGGTGAGGTACCACACGGAGGGTTCAATTAATTGCGAAGGATAGAGATCGACGTTCTTATCCTGTGACCAAACTTTTCCAAGTGCTTGGCGTTTGGATTCTCCTGCGACGAGAAACCAAATATTTCTGCCTGAGTTTATGGCCGGGGCAGTGAGCGTGTAACGGAAGGTGTCGAGTTTCTCGACCCAATTTTGGACGAACCAGCGTTGGTTCTCTGATAACGCTTCGGTGCCGGGAAAAAGGGATGCTGTATGAGCATCATCACCGAGTCCAAGCAGCACCAAGTCCCACGCTGGGACGCTTTCATCCTTGAAGTGCTCGCGTAAAATTGCCTCATACTGGTCGGCACCGTCCGTTGGTTGT
>JADHOA010000073.1 GCA_016779185.1 Rubripirellula sp. | reverse complement strand
AACGAGCCATTTTCTTTTCGTCCTCGGAAAGCGAGGCATTCGTGGCCTGACCAGCCAACTTATCCACCCGCAACAAGCGATTGATTGAGCGATTCATCGCGATCGATCGATTGCCAGTATCAGCCTGATACAGCTCCTGCCAAGCCACGTCTGCTTCCATTGGCTCAAGATTCTCGGTAGCAGCCAGTGCACTTCGTGTTAATTCAAGCTTTGCCTGAAGAGCCGGATCAAACTCCTTTTCGGCTGAGTTTCTCCAAAATTGAGAAATCGAAAAAATCACCAAGACTGCCAAGGTGAGCAGTAACGAGATCTTTTTGAAAACTGGTGACTTGGTAAGATCCTCAACGTTTTCGGTAGAATCCTGCGAAGGTGATTCCGATTGACTCATGTCGCTCCCCGTGTTGGACAATTTCCGATATCCTGATCCCATGAAAGTAACAAAATTTTTAGATCATACCGACACGGTTCGTATCGGCCGCGTCGAGTCGGACGAAATAATTCCGCTTCAGACGACTAACGAGTTCCGCACGCTTGCTGACTTGCTAGCGGCCGAGGACCCGATTGCCGCTGTTGAATCACTTAACCACGATTCCCCGGTGCCTATCACCGACCAAATTTGCTGGCTGGCACCCATTGACCAGCAAGAAGTTTGGGCGGCGGGAGTCACCTATAAACGTAGTCAGACCGCTCGAATGGAAGAATCCGAGGCTGCTGCATCTTGCTACGATCGGGTCTATCAGGCAGATCGGCCTGAAATATTCTTCAAAGCAACCCCAAATCGTGTAAGAGGGCATCACGAGGCACTACGGATTCGGAAGGATGCTAAATGGAATGTTCCCGAGCCCGAAGTCACTCTGGTTCTTTCACCGGCTTTGAAAATCGTGGGCCTTACCGTTGGCAACGACATGAGTTCTCGTGATATCGAGGGTGAAAACCCGCTCTACCTTCCTCAGGCTAAGTGCTACAACCAATGCGCCGGCTTGGGGCCAGTGATTCAACTCTATCGTGAACTACCTGCGGTCGAGGAGATTGGAATTGATTTGAAAATCGAACGGGAGGGTCAAATCGTCTTTGACCAGCAGACTTCTGCTTCTCAAATGGCCCGAAGCTTTGAAGACTTGGTTCAATGGCTCGGTCGAGACAATGATTTCCCTAACGGCGCTTTCCTGATGACAGGCACCGGGATCGTTCCCTCTAACGACTTCACCCTTTCGCCTAGCGATGTGGTACACATTTCCATCTCGGGAGTTGGAACTTTATCCAACCACATCGTGCAAGGCTAAGTCGCAAAGTCCCCCATGCGTTGAAACCGACTAAACGAATTGCAACCATCAAAAAATTGCCCAAATGAATCAAGAAACCCAATCACCCCGACAAGTTTTGATCAACGGCCAGTGGCGTCAAGCAAGCTACCAGTCGACTTTTCAACCAACGGATCCAAACCACCATCAATCTATACCGATTTCTTTTCCGGTAAGCGACTGGAGTGATTGTGATGAAGCTCTGTCCGCTGCCAGTGTCGCGGCAAGGGAAATGCGGGCCCTGTCGTCCGAGAAAATCGCCGACTTCCTCGAAAACTATGCCCTCAAAATCGAGCAGACGAAAGACGCGCTCGTCGAAGCCGCTTACCTTGAAACAGGCTTAGCGAAAAGCCCCAGACTTGCGGATGTCGAGCTACCACGCACAAGCAATCAACTTCGGGCAGCTGCAGCAGCCTGTCGCACGGGATCATGGGCCTTACCAACGATTGATACCAAAGCAGGCATTCGATCGTGCTATGAGTCACTCGGTCCCATCTGTATCTTCGGTCCGAACAATTTCCCTTTTGCCTTTGGCAGTGTCTCAGGTGGTGATTTTGCTGCTGCGATTGCCGCTGGCAATCCTGTAATCGGAAAGGCGAATAGCTCGCACCCCGAAACGACGCGTCTTTTCGCTGAACTTGCCCTTCAGGCTGCAGAAGAAACGGGAATGCCAAAAGCCGTGGTGCAACTCATCTACCGAACAAGTCATTCCGATGGCGAAAAACTAGTAAGTGACCCTCGGTTGGGTGCCACGGGTTACACCGGAAGTCGACATGCCGGACTCGCGTTAAAAGCCGCCGCAGATAACGCTGGAAAGCCCATTTACCTCGAACTGTCGAGCGTTAATCCCGTCGTGATTACGCCAAACGCTTTGGCCGAACGCCAAGAAGAAATCGTCAATGAGTTCATCACCAGCGTGCTAATGGGAACCGGACAGTTCTGCACGAATCCTGGCTTGGTGCTTCTGATCAAAGACGAAAAAAGTGATGCCTTTGTTCAATCCGTAAAGGAACGATTTGCGACCGCCGCCGCAGGAACACTTCTTTCCCCGGGTGTTGCATCCTCGCTAGCAGCAAACATCACAGAACTTTGCGGTTTCGGAGCGGAACTACTTGTGGGAGGGGGAGACCCAGAAAAGGATCGCTGCGCTTTTGCCAACACACTACTCGCAACTTCAGGGAAGGCGTTCTTGAGTAACCCCAGTGGTTTCCAAACCGAAGCTTTCGGCAATGCGTCGCTGGTCGTCACCGCCGACAACGTTGAAGAACTGTGTGAGGTGATTCGAAATCTCGAAGGCAATCTCACTGGATGCATCTACAGCCACACAGATGGCAGTGATGATCTTGATTGCGAGAACGTAGCAGCAGAATTAGTCACCAAAGTGGGACGACTTTTAAACGACAAAATGCCGACCGGTGTCGCAGTCAGCCCTGCGATGAACCACGGTGGACCGTACCCCGCGACTGGACACCCTGGCTTCACAGCCGTTGGTATACCGGCGTCGTTACTGCGATTCGCTAAATTAACTTCCTATGACAATGTCCGTCCAAATCGCCTGCCAGATTTACTTGAAGATCAAAATCCTCGGTCCGCATGGCGTTTAATTGATGGCAAGTGGAGTAGCGAACCCATCGCATCATAAAGAAATCACCCGCACCTCAAACAAAGCTTATTCACCGCTGGTCGTTCAAAGATTCTTGCGATCGACCAGCGGTTAAAAATTGCTAATCGGTCGGCGACCGGTCGATCCGAGAATCAGTGATCCGATTTAACAGAAATCATGCCGATCACTCGTCACGAAAATCAACGGCACGATCGGCGTCACCAACGGTTAGCTCAAAACGTCCCCCACGCGTCTGCTACAACGCAATTTGGATTGAGTGCTTTCCAATTAAATCTCTCGACAACCTCGCTGGCGTGTCCGACGGATTCATCCTCGGATAAAAAGCCAGCGGTCCTAGCCGCCCAATTCACAATCTGCGCAGCCGATACGCCTCGTTCACGAATGGTGGATAACCGTGTATCCCCATGCCGCTTGGCTAAGCGATGTCCATCCTGACCGACAACCAGTGGCACGTGAGCGTACCTCGGTGGTGCTGCTCCGAGAAACTCAAAGATCTGCATTTGCCGAAACGTACTTGCCACAAGATCATTACCTCGCACCACCTCGGTAATCCCCATTTCATGATCGTCCACAACAACCGCCAACTGATACGCGGGCTCGCCGGTTTTCTGGGTGACAGGGAAGTCACCAAGTGTTTCCGCGGGTCGCGTCATCTGCATACCCAGAACATCATCCATAAATTGATAAAGGTTAGGCGAAGAACGAAAGCGCCAACAAAAAGCACCAGCTTTTGGAATCGGTTGGCCTCGCTGCCAATGGGAACAAGTCCCGGGATAAACGGCAGGTTCATGGTCAAAATGGGGAGCGGATCCTGCAGACTCGATATCTTTTCGTGAACAGGTACACGGATAAACGCGATCGGCTTCGATCAATTTTTCTAGCACACTGAGATATCGAGGCATTCTTAGTGTTTGCTGGTAGGGAGCTGCTGGACCTCCCAGATCAGGTCCTTCGTCCCACTCTAGTCCCAGCCACCGCAGGTCATCCATGGCCTGCTTGACGGCCCATGGCTTGACTCGGGGTGAATCGACATCTTCCATTCGAAACACTATACGAGCACCTTGTTTTCGAGCTGCCCAGTAAGCGAGTAGGTAAGTTCTCGCGTTTCCGAGGTGCTGGGCCCCTGTGGGGGAAGGTGCGAAGCGTCCAACCATGATCACTCCCCAGGTGCTAATCTAGAACTCAGCATTTCCCGGCGTCCTTGGAAACGGAATCACGTCTCGAATGTTTGCCATCCCGGTCGCATATTGAACAGCACGCTCGAGCCCCAAGCCAAAGCCGGCATGCGGTACGGTTCCATAACGCCTCAGATCCACGTACCACCAGTAGTCCTGCTCATCGAGGTCGTGCTCATGCATTCGTTTTTGCAAAACGTCTAGCCGCTCTTCTCTTTGACTGCCACCAATAATTTCGCCCACCCCCGGGACAAGTACATCCATTGCTGCGACGGTTTTTCCATCATTACTTAGTCGCATGTAAAACGGCTTTATGGAAGAAGGATAGTCCGTGAGGATTACAGGGCCATCGACATATTTTTCGGTCAAATAACGTTCATGCTCAGCCTGTAAATCGGTCCCCCATGACACGGGATATTCAAATGATTCATTGCAGCTCGTAAGAACGTCGATCGCCTTGGTATAGCTAAGATGAGTGAAAGGTTTTTCAATCACCGACTGAAGTTGCTGAATTTTGCCTTTCTCAATCAGCTGATCAAAAAATGCCATATCCTCTGAACAATGTTCAAGACAATCAGAGAAAATCCTTTTCAAGAATCGCTCCGCCAGCTGCATATTGTCGTTTAGATCAAAAAAAGCAGCTTCAGGTTCCACCATCCAAAATTCAGCCAAATGCCTACTGGTGTTGCTATTCTCAGCTCTAAAAGTTGGACCAAACGTGTAAACCCTTCCCAAAGCAGTGGCATAGGTCTCTGCTTCTAACTGCCCGCTGACGGTGAGAAAGGAGGGTTTTTCAAAAAAATCGAATCGATAATCGACTTTCCCGCCCCGCGTTGCCAACCCCTCTAGATCAATCGTGGTCACCCGAAACATTTCTCCTGCGCCTTCGCAATCACTTGCAGTGATCACCGGAGTGTTGCAGTAGTAAAATCCTTCTTCGTGGTAGAACTGGTGAATCGACTGGCTAATTTGATGCCGCACTCGAGTCACGGCTCCAAAGGTATTCGTTCTCGGTCGTAAATGCGCCCACTCACGCAACTTTTCAAACGAGTGCCGTTTCTTCTGCAGAGGATAGGTCTCCGGATCGGCCCAGCCAATCACTCGCACCTCGGTCGCATGCAACTCGGTCGCCTGTCCTTTAGCCGGAGATTCCTGCAAATCTCCCTTAACGACCACGCTACAACCAGCCGTTAAGCGTTGCACATCCATCTCGTAGTTATCAAGATCCGATGGAACAACAACTTGTAAATTCCCAAAACAGCTACCGTCATTGATTTCGACGAAGCTGAAACCGCCCTTACTATCACGGCGGGTACGCACCCAACCCCTGACTTCGAGGTCGCTTCCTTTCGACTCGATCTGTCGAGCCGACTTGACTGAAATCCATTGGCTCATGATAGATGGCCCACTATTGTTTTTGCTTAGCGAGGAACGAGTAAACACCGAGTACAAGCATGATTGCAAGTGCGGCAAGGGCAGCAGTCCCGATGGGGAAATCACCCCACATTTTTCCGTAAAGGCTCCACGCGGATGCGAACGATGCGATTCCAGTGCCGAAAATCATCAGAGTATTCCAAACCACTCGTCGAGCACCGGTCGGCATTGCCTCACCGAGAACCGATCGGGAGTTCATCAGCAGCAAGAAAGACACGTAAGCAATTGGCAACATCGCTCCACCGATCACCGAGGTAGGGACAGCCAAAGCGGGAGCTGCCTCTTTCCAAACAAAGGGCCCCACGACACCAATTGCCGGAATAAAACTACCAATCCGATGCATCGTTCCCTCAGCAGGAACATTCAGTAGCTCGCAGAAGGCGAATCCGTTGATCAGCATTAAAATGATGATTGTGGAGACCGCCATTCCCAAAACTCCGACTCCGAAAACGGTTTGCGCAACGGTGCTCCCGACCAACGGCTGCAGGGTTCCAGCCAAAGCGTTGTTATCACGCTTGACTAGCATCGCCGCGACGTTCTTATCCGCCTGAGGCAATCCCTGACGCAGCGCATCCAGATCCGTGGGACCGAGCTCACTTAGTTGCAGCTGGGGATCAGCCTGAACAAGACGCTCATCAAGAAATTTATGGTAGGCCTGCACCTCAGCTGAATCCACTTTACCAGCCTGCACCTTTGCAATCACATCATCGGTTGACCCGTGAAACTGGGTGGCAGCGGCAATCACGACGCAACCGGTTGCCAAAACAAATGGCACGATCAATCCGATGGAAAGATCAAAGATTGCCAGCCCGCGTTGCTTGACTCCCCAACCCTTACGAAGCATGGAATAGGGAAGCAAAAAGGTCATATTGATCCCCACCGCGGTCGCGAAAGCCGCAATGATCACATACTTTTGCTCTCCCACAATCTTGCTACTCCACCATTGCGAGTAATCCTCAGTGAGTGAAATTTGCTCAGCAAGGGCAGGCACTGGCTTGAACAGGTAACTAAAGTTTGGCACCAGTCCGCCGAAAATATCTCCCCAAACAACTGCTCCCTGCGAGGTCAACGCGATAACCACCCCGAAAAAGGAGAGAACGACAACTCCGACCATGGCTTTTAGGATCAGCTCAAATGCTTTGATCCCCTTGCTTCCAGAGTTGTAAAACCAAACCACAACGGAGGCGACTGCAAGCAAGGAAAACGCAACGACCTTCTTTCCAGTATCCGTATCTAAGGCGGGAACTAGATTTTGCTGAATCGCACCGGTCCCTAGGGCAAATTGCGGAAGACACCATACAATGTTGGCCATCATCGTTGCGATTAACCAACCCCAAGCCAAGACTGGACTAATCTGGGTTTTAATCGTTTGAAAAGGTCGCTCACCCGTGGACAAGGTCACATAACTAATCGCACTCAGCATGATCACACCCAAGATCATCGCTAGTGGTTGCAGCCACATCATTTCGGTACCCATCAGGACACCGAGATACAAAGCACCCGCGAGTGAACCTCCGCCTAACGTGATCGCGCCCTGTAACCAACCAGGCCCTGATAAGCGAGTATAAATCAAGGCCTTACCAACAAGACCCTCGGTTTGCGCCGACTCTAACAGACTCTCTTCATACGAAACCGCTGCTGATTTTTCATCGCTCATCTTGGAACTACCCGATGCTTATTTTTTTGAGGGAGGAAGGTTTGATGGATGGAAAGTGGTTGAAGAGTATGCCAAGGAAGCATTGGCTGGCCAAAACACGGTTAGCGCAAAGCTTCCACTCTCGTTACTCGACAGATTATTCACTCTCTGCGAGATATCGCTCTGCATCGAGGGCAGCCATACATCCTGTACCAGCCGAGGTGATTGCTTGGCGGTAATAATCGTCTGCAACATCGCCAGCAGCGAAAACCCCTTCCACACTGGTGTTGGTCCTAAATGGTTTTGACCATTGGATATAACCTTTTTCATTCATCGCGACGGCGTTATTAAGGAAAGCGGTATTTGGAGTGTGACCAATAGCGACAAACATTCCCCCAACCTCAAGATCATGGCTGGATTCATCGACGGTGCTATCAATTCTTAGACCCGTCACCAACTTGCCGTCTCCTCTGACTTCTCCGACCGTACTATTCCAAAGCACTTTGATGTTAGGATGATTCAAAGCTCGGTCTTGCATGACCTTGGAGGCTCGCATCTGATCTCGGCGTACAATCAGATAGATGGTGGCTGCATTGGCAAGATTAGCAAGATAAGTTGCCTCCTCGACCGCCGAGTCTCCACCGCCCACAACTGCCAGTGGCTTACTTCGGTAGATCGGCAATGCGCCATCACATACAGCACACGCACTGACACCCTTGTTCTTATACTCCTCCTCAGATGGCAAACCGAGATAGTTGGCTCGCGCACCGGTCGCAATGATTACGGTGTGAGCTTTGACGGGGTCACCCAATGCGGGCTTTAGAACATGAACATCACCTGAGAAATCGACACTTTCGATATCGTCGGAAACGACTTGGGTGCCAAAGTTCAATGCTTGTTGCTTCATCAACTCCATCAGCTCCGTTCCCTGAACGGCATAATGCGGCTGACCATCTTTTTCGTGCCCAGCGGGAACCGGTGGCAGATTGTAGTGTCGATCCTTAGAAACGGCAGACTCAACAAACGCGCGAATATTGCCAGCAGGGAAACCGGCAAAATTCTCGACCTCGGTCGTGAATGCTAATTGCCCCAAGGGGATCATTTCTGGCTTGTGGGTTCCCTCATAAAGCACCGGACTCAGGTTAGCTCTTGCGGCATAAATCGCTGCCGACCAACCGGCGGGACCACTGCCAATAATAATTGTTTTTGCAATACTGTCCGACACGTTCGCCAAACTCCGTAGATGGATGATCGATGGATAAAGATGTCAGACACGATAGAGGACTGACTAGCTCGATAGTATAAGGTTCGGCGGCGCCTGCACCACCGCTGACGCTTTGACTAATTTTCCCGGTGATTCCCGAGAACCAGACCACCCTATCTGCTAAAATCCGCCACCAAACTGGCTTTCCCGTTACGGGGATGGCCCATTGACACTCACCATCTGACCTGACGAATCGACACAAATGACCACTCTCTTGATCGCTATCGGCGCGATGGTCGGTTACCTAATCGCGTACCACACATATGGTCGATGGCTCGCCAATAAAATCTTTGCATTGGATCCCCAAGCTTCAGTGCCTAGTGTTGAACTCTGTGATGACCGAGATTTTGTCCCTACAGACAAATCCGTCTTGTTTGGTCACCATTTCACCTCCATCGCCGGCACAGGCCCGATTGTGGGTCCCGCGATTGCAGTGATGTGGGGATGGCTACCAGCCTTGGTTTGGGTTTTACTCGGATCAATTTTAGTGGGTGCAGTGCATGATTTCGGGGCGCTTGTCGTATCAATGCGAAGCAAGGGCCAGACCGTCGGAGATGTTGCTGGCCGAGTTATTAACAAGCGAGTTCGGCTTTTATTTTTGCTCATTCTGTTCATGGCACTCACGATCGTCTTAGCGATCTTTGGCTTGGTAATCGCCTCCGTTTTCAAACAGTACCCCGCATCGATCGTGCCATGCGTCGTCCAAATACCGATCGCTCTTGCGATTGGCATCTGGCTGCACAAGAACAGCGTCAACCTACTGATACCGTCCTTGCTAGCGTTGGTAACGATGTATGTAACCCTGATTTTTGGAAACGCAGGATTTTTGGCATCGATCAACGAGACCATGGCTTCATGGTCGGTCATCACTTGGGTCTTTCTTCTTCTAGCTTATTCCTACGCCGCGTCCGTCCTACCTGTCTGGTCGCTATTGCAACCGCGTGATTACATCAACTCACTCCAACTGATCACCGCTTTGGGACTGGTCGTGGTTGGCCTCATCGTTGCGGGCCTGATAGGCGGCGTATCGCAGCAGGGTGCCGAACGCATTCCCCTAGAAATCAGCGCACCCATGGTTCGAATGAACCCACCCGGCAATGCTCCATCGGTCATTCCTTTTCTTTTTATTACGATTGCATGCGGCGCTTGTAGTGGATTCCATTGTCTTGTTTCCTCTGGCACTAGCAGCAAGCAGATACGTTGCGAAACGGATGCTCAATTTGTCGGCTATGGCTCCATGCTGACAGAAGGATTTTTGGCGACTCTGGTTATTTTGGCGTGTGTAGCAGGAATTGGTCTGGGAACATCAAACGCATCCGGTGAATGGGTCACCGGCGAAGCGGCTTACCTTGCGCGTTATGGGTCTTGGGACTCCGCGTCTGGGTTGGGCGCGAAAGTGGCAGCATTCGTTGATGGCTCTTCCAATTTCTTACAAGCAATGTCGATACCAGCCAGCATCTCGGTAGCGATTATGGGCGTCCTTGTTGCGTCTTTTGCCGGTACAACGTTGGACACGGCATGCCGACTTCAACGCTACGTGATTCAAGAACTCGCCAGCACTTTATCAACAACCAACTTACTCCGAAGTAATTCCCAAGTAACGCTGAACCCCCTTTCATGGTTGACCAACAAACATGGTGCGACCATTTTTGCCACGTCTTTAGCCCTGCTAATCGCTAGCTTACCCGCAGGCACACCAGAGGTAGGCTTGGGTGAAGCGTGGAGCGGCAACATTTCCGGGGAATATCTGACCAATCATCCGGACCTCGCAGACACCATTTCCGGAGGCGGCGTTCAGTCGGTCGCGTGGTGGCTAGAGGAATTCGGGGGAAAAGGCGGACTACTGCTGTGGCCACTTTTCGGTGCGACCAATCAACTGCTAGCGGGATTAGCATTTCTTGTCATTGCCTTTTACCTGTGGCGTCGAAACATTCCCGTGTGGTTCATTGTCATCCCGATGTTGTTCATGCTAACCATTCCAGCTTGGGCAATGCTCAAGGACATCCCGAGGTGGATGAAGTCCGAAGACCCAAACTGGCTCGTGATCACGGTCGGAATTTTGACGCTAGCTCTCGAAGCTTGGATGCTCGTCGAAGCTTTCATGATGTGGCCTAAAGTAAAAGGACTTGTGGAGCAATCCCCTAACGAGCCACTTAAATCACAGCGATGATGATTACGGGGCGCCTGTCAGCTATGACTCAACTGCTCGCTTGGTTAACACCTCAAGGGGGACTTCGCGATGATGATTGAATCCCTAACAATACGACTTTCAGCTAACTTGCGCGGCTCCCAAAAATAACCCCGCCCTAGAATTTCCCCCGTCTCCATTTGCAAGATAAATCATGCGCGTTCTCTCAGGAATTCAACCAACCGGCCGTCCACACTGGGGCAACTTCTTTGGCGCAATCCAACAGTACATTGACCTGCAAGAAGACAACGATGGATTCTACTTCATCGCCGACCTTCATGCATTGACCACGGTTCGCGATGCAAAAACGCTAAAGCAAAATACGCTAGATGCTGCACTTGATTTGCTTGCTCTGGGACTGGATCCCAAGAAAGCAACGCTATTCGTTCAGTCCGACATACCTGAGGTGAGCGAACTCACGTGGCTTCTTATGACCGGCACACCGATGGGTCTCTTAGAGCGTTGCCACGCATACAAGGAAAAAAAAGCCAAAGGCATATCCGCGGATGCTGGACTGTTTACTTACCCAGTTCTCATGGCTGCTGATATCTTGGCCTACGACTCAGAAATCGTACCGGTTGGCGAAGACCAAATTCAACACATCGAAGTGTGTCGCGATTTAGCAGGTAGCTTCAATCATACGTTCGGAGAAACACTGGTTCTTCCCAAAGCAAAAACACTTGACCATGGTGCGAAAGTACCAGGAACCGATGGTCAAAAAATGAGCAAGAGCTACGACAACACGCTTCCTCTGTTTGGAGAAACCAAGCCCATCCGTAAGCAGATCATGCGTATCACGACTGACAGTCGACCGATGGAAGATGCGAAAGACCCCGAAGATGATCATCTCTTTCAACTCTTTCGTCTTTTTGGTTCAGAGGAAGAAGTCCAAGAAATGGCTGAAATGTACCGCAAAGGCGGATTCGGCTATGGCCAAGTGAAAACAGCAATCGCTGACGCGAGTGAAAATTATTTTGCTGATGCGCGTGAGAGACGACGAGACCTCGAAGCGAACTTGGATTACGTGCATGAAACCCTGCGGCAAGGTGCGGAACGCGCCAGGCAGGTTGCTGGAGAGGTGCTATCTCGTGCACAAAAGGCATGTGGACTCAAATAGTCACCAGAAGTTCAGCAACTGGTACACGCCGATAACCAAAGATTCGATGCGCCATCACCTTCGCTGAATCGGTTCCACCACGATTCAGATTTCAAAAGAGACGATTCAGACCATTCAATGCCGCGACTCGATACGCTTCGGCCATGGTCGGGTAATTAAAAGTGGTTTCGATGAAGTACTTAAGAGAATTACCCTCACCGGTCTGATGCATCACTGCTTGGCCGATATGAATAATCTCAGAAGCGTTTGCACCAAAACAGTGCACCCCAAGCACTTCAAGCGTTTCTCGATGAAACAATATCTTTAACATCCCCACGGTTTGACCAGTGATCTGTGCTCGAGCAAGACTCTTGAATTGTGCTTGCCCCACCTCGTAAGGAACACACGCGGCAGTCAGCTCTCGCTCGGTCTTTCCCACCGAGCTAATTTCAGGGCTTGTGTAGATACCTGTCGGGATATCGTGTACTCGCAAATTACCTTTAGCTTGCCCCATCAAATGCATCGCCGCAGCACGCCCCTGTGTGTAGGCGGCGCTTGCAAGTGAAGGAAATCCAATCACGTCTCCTACGGCATGAATATGCTCAATACCTGTTTGAAATTGATCACCGACGTCGAGTTGACCACGTTCATTTGGCACCAGACCTATTTGATCTAAACCCAAATCGTCGGTATTCCCCGTTCGACCATTTGCCCATAACAACGCATCGGTTTTTACTCGCTTGCCACTCTTAAGATGCAAAACAACGCCGTCATCATCCCCTTCGATTCGATCCATGACTTCATCATGACGAATCACAACTCCTTGATCTCGAAGGTGATACGAGAGAGCATCTATGATCTCGTCATCTAAAAACTCGAGAAGCTTTGATCTCGTATTGATTAGATTGACTTTAATTCCGAGATTACGAAACATCGATGCGTATTCCACGCCAATGACTCCCGCTCCGTAGACACTCATCGAGTTTGGCATTTCATCGAGACCCAAAATCGTGTCGCTGTCGTAAATGCGAGGATGGTCAAAATCAACCGATTGGGGGTGGAACGGTCGTGAACCGGTCGCGATGACAAAAAACCTCGACCGAATTGGTTCTCCACCGTCTATCGAAATTGTATGCTCATCAATGAACCGGGCTTGCCCGGAAAATAGTTGAACATGATTCCGGTCGTAAAAGGATTGCCTCATGGCCACTTGCTGACCGATAATTGCTTGAGTTCCACGTTTGAGTTGCTCAAGCGTGGGAGATGTATTTAGCCCCATCTCTCGAAAGCTTGGATTTTTTAAAACATTCATCGTGCTCGTGATTGCATAACGAAGCGCTTTACTTGGGATCGTTCCCCAATGCGTGCATCCTCCCCCGATTTGCTGGTAACGCTCA
>JADHOA010000072.1 GCA_016779185.1 Rubripirellula sp. | reverse complement strand
ACCATCGACGCGGACACGCTTAAAGACTTTTGCGACCTTTCCGTCTGCGTCGATAATGTAGGTGGATCGCTGGATTCCCATCGATTTCTTTCCGTACATGTTCTTCTCCCTCCAAGCACCGTACTTTTCGCTCATCGCATGCTTGTCGTCGACCAGTAGTGGAAACGGCAGGTCGTATTTATTGATGAACTTTATATGACTTTCTGCTGTATCCGCGCTGACTCCGTAAAGATGCACACCGAGTTTTTTTAGTTCACTCCAGCGGTCACGCAGAGCACACGCTTCCTTGGTACACCCAGGAGTATCATCTTTGGGATAAAAGTAGATCACAACGGGTTTTCCTTTGAGGTCGCTGAGACGCACCTGATTGCCCGCTTGATCTTTAAGGGTAAAGGCAGGAGCTTTTTTTCCTTCTTCGATCCAGTCAGCCATATCGTGATCCTTCTTGAAACGTGTGTTTTGGAGGAGAAATGAGTCAGAATCCGTAGACTTTCGTGCCCATGACTGCGTGACAGATTCTGCAAAGTCACTAGACTTTAGTGCTCCGTCTACCCATTTTGGCAGCCACTCAATGACCGAAAACCAAGAAAAAAACATTCCAGACTCCGATGATACCGTGGCGTCTTCCGCTTCGGAGTCAGCTACGCCTGCGGACCAAGAGGATCGTTCCATTCCCAGCAATGATCGTGCAATCCGGCCACTGGGAGTCGGTGAAGCTCGAAAACTTGCCGCCGCCGCCGCAAGGGTTGCCATTGATAATAACGGACAAGATGTTGCCGTTTTGGATGTGTCTGCGCAGAGTGCGGAATTTGATTTCTTTGTGTTTGCCACCGGCACAAGTCGTCGACAGTTACACGCGATCAGCGAACAGATTGATGATGTTCTCGAGAAAGATCTCGGTGATAAACGAATGGGAATCGAAGGATACGAGGAGAGTCGATGGATTGTGCTCGACTACGGCAGTGTCGTCATACACCTGTTCGATGATGAAACACGCGAATATTACGATTTAGAGTCGCTCTGGGCCGATGGGACGATCGTGTCGCTGGAAGAACTTGGCTTGAGCCAAAATCCTTCGTGACCTGCGCTCGCATGGCTACTGACTTCTCGCCATTTAATGGGTGATTCAAAGTGATTGCCAATCCGTTAGGTCGACGTGCTGTCCCAGAGGCAAGCGATAAGATAGAGAACGGATTTGACATAAAAGTGCGTTACGCATGAGCCTGATTTTTGTCGAACCTGATTTTTGTCAAGGCTTGGCCGATTGGATCGGCCCCAGATTTGATGTGAATGAAACGCGTTGATTGGAGTCTCGTTTGCGGAGGCGTCGTTTTCAGGCTGTTTCCTTCACAAGATCAAATAGAAGCGATTTGTATTGAGGTTTCAGCCTCTTTTTGATTGGATTTCAAAACGCTTCGTATTTGAAAGTAGTGAATACCTTCTTGCCTTTGTTTGCTTTGTTCTTGTTATGCATCTTCAAAATTTGCTTCAGCAACGGTTTCGTGATTCGCTCTCCTCGCTTACGGATCGCGCAGACGTCTATGCTGAGATGATTCGGCCAACAGCTGATCCCAAGCATGGCGATTATCAGTGCAATTGCGCCATGCCACTGAGTAAGGAAATCGGTAAAAATCCGCGAGACGTAGCAGCGGAAATTATCGCGAGTTTGGCTATCGAAGATATTTGTGAGACGCCCGAGATTGCTGGGCCCGGATTTATTAATCTCAAACTCAAAGATGAATTCATCTGCCGGCAGATCGAGCGATTTTTGGGCGACGAGAGGTGCGGTGTTGAGGCGGTCGATCAAGGGAAGTCGATCGTGATCGACTTCTCATCTCCTAATGTTGCCAAGCCAATGCATGTCGGGCATATCCGCAGCACGGTGATTGGTGACGCCTTGGCTCGCTGTCTTCGATTTTTGGGCTATCAAGTTGAAACGGATAATCACCTCGGTGATTGGGGGACACAGTTTGGGATCATTATTTATGGCTATAAGCACTTTGGTGATCCCCAAGTGGTTGACGCGAATCCCGTTCAGGAGCTGGCGAAGCTGTATCGAATCGTCAATCAGCTAATTGAATATCGTAAGGCCAAGCGATCCATCGAGGCGTTAGAGCATTCCGTCGCCGAAGCTGAGGGAGGGCTCGCACAGGCGGAGCATGCATCGGACGAGGCTGAGGAATCAAAGCAAAAGGCAGCGAGAAAGGCGGTTGCATCGGCTGAGCGACGTCTGCAATCCGCCGCTGAGGCATTGCGGTCATCGGTTGAGAAAGTTGAGGCTGTTGAAAGCGATTCCCTTTGGGCCGATCGTGCTGCGATGCACCCGGATATTGATCAGGCCGTTCTCGAAGAAACGGCGAAGTTGCATCGAGGAGATGCAGAGAATCTTGGTCTTTGGGAGAAGTTTCTGCCCCACTGCAAAGATGAGATCAACCGTGTATACGACCGTTTGGATGTTGAGTTTGATCACACGCTCGGGGAGAGCTTTTATCATGATCGCCTCGGCGGTGTGGTGGACAAGTTGAGAGACGCGGGGCTAGCCAAAGATAGTGATGGG
This sequence comes from Rubripirellula sp., assembly GCA_016779185.1. Taxonomy (GTDB): domain Bacteria; phylum Planctomycetota; class Planctomycetia; order Pirellulales; family Pirellulaceae; genus Rubripirellula. The sequence continues at coordinate 10,906 of JADHOA010000072.1, read as the reverse complement.
GCCGTCTGCGTTTTCTTGGAGAATTTTGATGCGCCGATGATCGTTCAAAAGCAGGACGGTGCTTACTTATACGCGACCACCGATCTCGCAACGCTTCAGTATCGTCTCGAGCAATTTGAACCGAGCGAGATTCTTTATGTCGTTGATACGAGGCAAAGCGAGCATTTTGACAAACTATTTGCAGTTGCCGATCAATTCGGTCTCGAGAACGTCAAGTTGGTTCATGTGAATTTTGGAACCGTGCTGGGTGAAGATGGCAAACCGATGAAGACCCGGAGTGGTTCGCTGATCGGTTTGGAGAGCCTTCTCGACGGTGCGGTTGATCGAGCCAAGCAGGTCGTTTGTGACCCTGAGCGCCTAGCCTCATTTGATCCACCTATGGATCAAGCGGAGCAGGAAATGATTGCAGAGGTTGTTGGGATCGGTGCAATCAAGTTCTCTGACTTAAGTCATCACCGGACCAGTGACTATCGATTCAATCTCGAAAAAATGGTTGCGTTAGAAGGAAACACTTCCGCCTACGTTCAGTACTCTTTCGCTCGAACCCAAAAGATCCTTGAGAATGCTCAGAAAGCCGAAGGTGATGTCTCGGAGATGGTTGCCGACTCAGGTATCGCATTCTCGCATCCTGCAGAAAGGCATCTTGCCCTCATGCTGATGAAGTTCGAGGAGTCGCTGGTAGCTTTGCACAAAGATTACGCGCCGAATCAACTGGTTGATTACCTGCTCGAAACAGCCAGGGCTTATTCAAAGTTCAACGAAAACTGTCACGTGCTTCGCGCCGAAACGCCGCAAATACAAGCGACTCGTTTAGCGTTGGTTTGTCTGTCTGGACGCGTCCTGCAGTTGGGGCTGCGACTGCTTGGGATTGGTGTCGTGCCGCGAATGTAATTGGCTTTCGCAATCGTTACTCAACCAGAGAGGCAAACTCTTTGGCGTCCGTGAAGCAAAGTTCTTGTTCGATTGCTCCTATAATCGGTAGAACCGTTTCAGAGAATTAGAATCAGATTTAGCGTCTGACAAGACGGTTCGCTATCTTGGGAGCTTGGTGATTACGGATGATTCGTGAGGGATCATCGCGGTTTGCTGGTTCTAGCCCGCATTTCTTCCGTAAATTTTCGGCGACATCCTTTTCGCCAGATTCCTCGAGTTTTGGTTATACTTACGACACTCGGGATTCATTCTCTGATGTTCGAGTTTGTCGTTTTTTCCCTGCGTTCGGAGCAACTGGGTTAGGTCGAACTTGTTCCCGTTGCGGCAAGTGGTATGCGATGCCTAGTCATGTCGGTGATGCACTGTTTTTGTCGACAATCGTGGAAATTGTTATTGGTTCGAAAACGCATGCAGTCAGTCAAACACATCGCATCGCACCTGATTCCTTTTCTTGTGTTAGTGATCAGCTCAGCTCGCATTGCGACCGCGAATGATCCAGCGTCGATTGAATTTTTCGAAGCCAAGATTCGACCAGTTTTTATTCAGCATTGTTATGAATGTCATTCACCCGATGCAGAAATGTTATCGGGCTCTTTGCGGGTTGATTCACTCGCCGGCCTTCTCGCGGGTGGCGATAGTGGACCAGCGATTGTCGTTGGTGACCCTGACGCCAGTCACCTGATGTCAGCGATACGATACGAATCTTCTGAGATGCCTCCGAGTGGGAGGCTTCCTGATAACGTGATTCAGGATTTTGAGGCTTGGATCGCAGCAGGAGCCGTTGATCCTAGAACCGATTCCGAGTTATCTGCCTCGACCAGAACGGCAGAGATCGACTGGGATCAAGTAAAACAGTACTGGGCTTTTCGTCCAAGGTCTGGTCGGGGTGAACATGCAATCGCGACGCTGACGAGCTCTGCCGACGTGTATCCGAGTCGAGGCGTGATTGACGATTATCTAAACCACAAGCTTTACACCGCGGGTATCAAACCGAATCCCGAAGCCGAGCTCCACACTCAACTTCGCAGGCTGTGCTTTGATCTGACGGGATTGCCGCCGAGTATCGAAATGCAAGATGTTTGGTTAGCGGATCCAACGGATAGGAATTGGGATCGTTTGGTGAATCAACTACTGGCTTCATCCGGATTTGGCGAACACTGGGCGCGACACTGGATGGACGTTGCTCGCTATGCAGACAGTAATGGTAGCGATTTTAATGCGACCTACCACGAAGCGTGGAGGTATCGCGACTTTTTGATTCGATCGTTGAATGAGGATCGTCCCTTTGACCAGATGATTCGCCAGCAGATCGCTGGTGACTTACTTCCTTATCAAAATGATCAGGAAAGGTACGACAATGTTGTTGCTACCACTTTTTTAATGCTCGGTCCCAAGATGTTGAGTGAACGTGATAAAGAGAAGTTAGTGCTGGATGTTGTCGATGAGCAAATCGATACCATCGGGCGAGCATTTCTCGGTTTAACGCTGGGGTGTGCAAGGTGCCATGATCATAAATTTGACCCGATTCCAACCGAAGACTACTACGCGCTTGCGGGGATTTTTCAAAGTACTCAAACCCTAAACGGTGAGAGTCAGAAATACGTTAGCACATGGAATCGAGTTGAGTTGCCGTCGACCGAATCGCAGCGTTTGGCCTTGAAAGAGTATCAAGAGGAATTGAAGCGATTGCAGTCTAAGGTTAACGCATTGGAAGGAAAGTTAAAACTTCTCAAGGAGAAAGTCTCAGATAAATCCGAAGGGATCGTGGTTGATGATCGGGAAGCAAAAAAAACTGGATCATGGCAGCCATCGACTTATTTTAAACATTACGTGGGTGAAGGTTACGTTCACGATGATGCAAAAGGAAAGGGAGAAGCGTCGATTCAGTACAGCGTTCAACTTCCCCATACTGGTCAATACGAAGTTCGTGTGTCTCATTCATCCGGTTCAAATCGAGCAGCCAAGGTTCCGATCCGCTTGACCACGACTGACGGGGAGGTCGAGATATTACTTGATCAAAGAGAGATACCCATTGAGCCGATGTGGAGTTCCTTGGGCGTCTTTGAGTTGAAAGGCGAAGTGGAAACGTCGCTGACCATTCGTAACGAGGGAACGACAGGCTATGTAATTGCTGATGCCGTTAAGTTTATTCCACAAGGCGATATTGCGAGCCCGCCGCAGACGCAAGAAAGTAAGGATGATCAAACTGAATTGAAAGGGATGGAGCAGAGTCTCTCTGCGACCAAGAAAGAACTCGATCACTTGAAAAAGAATTCTCCACCTGCTCTTCCCGTTGCAATGGCTCCGGCAGATTACTCAGGCGAAAAACTTGCTGATAGCCCTGTCCACATTCGAGGTGAGGTGAGGAACCTTGGTAAAACAGTCCCCCGAGGTTTTTTGAAGGTGTGTGATTTCGGCGTGGCGGTCGACTCTTTTTCGGGCAACAGTGGACGCTTGCAACTCGCCGACTGGCTCACGCATGCAGAGCACCCGTTGGTGTCGCGGGTATTCGTGAACCGAGTCTGGATGCACTTGTTCGGAGAAGGCTTGGTACGAACCGTTGATAATTTTGGGGTTCAGGGAGAGCGGCCCACACATCCCGAGTTGCTCGATCACCTCGCAGAAGGATTCATTCAAGACGGTTGGCATTTAAAGGAGTTGGTTCGCGAAATCGTGTCTAGCCGCGTCTATCGTCGATCTTCGGCTAACCAGTTGGCTGCATCCGAAGTGGATCCTCAAAATCGATTATGGTGGCGTATCCCCCGTCGACGGTTGGACGCAGAATCGATTCGCGACGCGATTGTCTTCTCCACCGGAAATCTGGATCGATCAGCTAAGACGGCACCGATGGCAGGACGCGGGGTCCTCGTGTCTAGTAATAATGCGGATAGCTCGGCCAGGTTTGATGACGTCGCTTTGCCTTGTCGATCAATTTATTTACCAATCGTTCGTGGGTATCTGCCTGAATTCTTATTGGCTTTGGACATGGCCGACCCCGATCTGCTGGTTGGAAAAAGACCGACAACCAATGTTCCTTCTCAGGCACTGGTCCTGATCAACAGCGAGGAGGTGAACGAGTGGGCGAAAGAGACCAGTAGCCGCGTGCTTGCGGAAAGCATGTCTCTGGGGAGTCGTGTTGAACAAGTCAGTCGGTTACTGCTGCAGCGTTACCCAAGGGTTGATGAGATGCAGCTTGCAGAAGAGTTTTTTGATGGACGTGAAGAAAATGCGGATGCTTGGGTACAATATATCTCGGCGATCTACGCATCCTCACCTTTTCGTTTTGTCGACTAAGGTTTGCTGAAAAGCCCGTTAATCCCTTTGTGTAACTGAGAAAACTTATGCCTTCGGCTCGAAAAGCGAATCAAGGAAATCTAGCTGAATGCTCGCGTCGTCACTTTGGGGTGACAAGCGGGTTGACTTTGGGTGGATTGGCGATTTCCGCTTTTGAACCCGATCAGCGTTCCTTCGCAATGGAGTCGACCCCGGTAGCGGAACAGGGACCCAGTGGCCCAGCAATTCAGTCGTTGCATTTTCCCGCTCGTGCCAAACGCGTCATTTTTTTGTTCATGCATGGCGGGCCAAGTCATGTGGATACGTTTGATTACAAGCCGCGTCTTGCAAAAGATGACGGAAAGCCGTTTCCTCTTGAGTTGCCACCAAATATTGATGCCGTTCCAACCTTGCTCAATGGGCCATGGGGATTCAAACAGCGAGGGCAGTCGGGTCTCTGGGTCAGTGATCTGCTGCCACACATGGCCAAGCACGCTGATTCACTTTGTGTGATTCGAAGTATGCATACCAAGGGACAATCACATGGCCAAGCTGTTGGCATGGTCAATACAGGGAGTGACAACTTGGTGAGGCCGAGCGTTGGTGCATGGATTAGTTATGCGCTCGGCAGTGGGCATCCCGATCTTCCCGCTCATATAGCAATCGGTCCCGCCACCGCACACGGTGGTCCACGAAATTTCGGTGCTGCGTTCTTGCCGGCGATGCATCAAGCGACAGCGGTTGGGAGTAATGGAAACCCAGGCGGCGCAAAAATCTCACATCTTGACGGGCCCGGAAGTGAAACGCAGGTCGCAGAGCGTTTTGATCTGGTGCGTCGAATGAACGAAATGCACCTCCAATCGGTCGGTGAAGATAGGGATTTGCGAGGTGCTGTCCAAGCGGTTGATCTTGCCTCTCGCATGAGATTAGCGGCTCCAGATGTGTTCAATGTTGACTTGGAAACGCCAGCAACCCATCGAGCTTACGGTCTGGGTCAAAAAGAAACCCAGTCATTCGGAAAGAGTTGCTTATTGGCTCGTCGACTTGTTGAGTCAGGGGTTCGTTTTGTTACGGTGAGCAGCGGCCAAGTCTGGGATCAACACGGCAATCTCGAGTCTGGTCATAACAAAAATGCGCTCGCTACCGATCAGCCGATTGCGGCGCTGATTGCAGATCTTAAGCAACGAGGTCTTTGGGATGATACTTTGATAGTGTGGGGTGGAGAATTCGGAAGAACGCCAGTCGTTCAAGGTAAAAATGGTCGAGACCATAACCCACAGGGCTTCTCAATGGTGTTGTCCGGCGGCGGGGTACGTTCCGGATTTGCGTACGGACAGACCGATGAATTCGGATATTACGCACAGCAAGATCGTGTGCACATGCATGACTTGCACGCTACGATGCTCTACCTCCTGGGTATTGATCACCAACGCTTAACTTATCGGTACGCGGGTCGTGATTTCCGCCTCACCGATGTGCATGGCCGAGTCGTGCATCCAATTATTAATGCTTAGTTTTCTAGTCTCATTGATCGGGGAACTCGGTTCATCTGACTGATTTCGCGTGGATGCGTTTCCCTTTCAAAAAGTTTTCGTTTTCAATTTTGAGAGAAAGAAAAATGTTCTTGCGAGCTTCACTTGATCAAAGCGTCAGCCTATTAGCGAGGCTGCTTTTGATCGCTGCTTGCATGATCAGTGTTTCGTCTGATTTGGTTCCGTGCAATCATCTTGCATATCTGACTGCTCAAGATGGGGTAACTCCAAAAACTATTCCCAAAGAAGAAGGAATATCCGCAAACTCATCTGATGGTGAGGCGGAGAATGTTGCGAAGAAAAAGTCCATTCAAAAATGGATTGATGGTTTGGATGCAGCCACTTCGAGTGAGCGTCGTCGTGCGGAGCAAGCGTTGATCGCTGCCGGGCCCGGTATTCTGAATGAGTTGCCGCTGAGTATTCCCGGTCAGTCTCCTGAGGCAGCTGAGCGATTGGCAAGAGTAAGGGAGATGCTCACAGCGAGTCGTATTGAAACGGATCCTGGGATGCTTGGAACCCGAATATCGCTAGCTGGCTTGGAAACATTTGGTGCTGCTCTTGAGCGTTTAGGTCTTGATACCGGAGTTAGTTTTCATCACGGGCTGAATGACAGCGATTCGATTGAACTAGCAAGTCCGGAATTAACTTTTTGGCACACACTGGATCTTTTGTTAGATCAAAAAAATCTAGATGTCAATTTCTATGGTGGCGGGCCTCAAACCCTGCAGTTGGTTCGGCGGCAGAAAGGGCGTCCATCGCGAGTCGATTCAGCCGACTATCGGTCGATCTTTCGACTTGAGCCGACTGCTGTTGGGTCAAGGCGAACGCTGCGACAATCAGGACTAGGTGGAATCAATGTGGCGGTCGAAGTGAGTTGGGAGCCGCAGATTACACCAATCGGTATTTCTTTTCCGCTTCAAAAACTTCGGGCAACCTTGGATGATGGTTCGGTACTACTTCCCCAGCAGTCGGGCGGCACGGTGGATGTGTCGACCACTCCGCAAATCGCTTTCGCGGAATGCAATCTACCGCTGCAGTTGCCAAATGGGCGGCCTCAGAAAATCGTTTCCTTGGAAGGTGTGATGCGATCCATGCTTCCCGGTTCAAGCAAACGCTTTGAGATTCCACTCGTCGGTGGTACGAGGGAAGTGACTTTGGATTCGATGACGGTTACGCTTGAGCAGTTACAGGAAAATAATAAGATCTACCAGGTGGTGCTTGGCGTCGAGTTGGTCGATGCCGGGCGTTCTTTAGAGAGTCACCGCCAATGGGTGTTCGAGAATCGCGTTTTTGTAGAACGCGCAGATGGTTCTACGGTTGAGCATCTTGGTTTTGAAGTGCTTCGTCAATCAGATACTGGTTTTGGTGTGAGTTATCTATTTAGTATCGATGAAGCGTTGAATGAATTAAGATTGATTTACGAGTCGCCGACCTCGGTGTCATCTCAGGAGATTGAATTCGAATTAAAAGAGATTCCACTGCCATGACATTGACGCTTGCGGCCGCTGTTTCAGTCTCCGTCGCTTTTTTGACGATGTTGTTTGATTCTGCTGATGCGCGGCGACAAGTGAGTCGGATGGCTCATCGGAGAGTTTGCTGGACGCTAGTTTCTTTGGCTTTTTTAAGTTGCGTTAATTTATTTGACGTCACTGCAGAAGATCTCCCGGCCAATGAAATCATCGCTTCCGTGGATGGCGATCCGGTTTATGTTGGTGAGTTGAATCTGATTCTTGCGGAACGATTTCAAAACCAGCCAATCAATTCCATTGATGTGGATCTAAAGCGTGCGACATGTCATCTGTTAGCGCAGCGGCGACTCGCATTGCGTGCCTTGCGAAAAGTTGGTGGTGAGCCACTTGCGACAATGGTGCAGAACGAAATCGATGCGTTCGTCACCGAGGTAAGGCGTCGCGGTAGCACGCTGCAGCAGCAGGCGTCTGCTCGATCATCAGATTCCGCTTCTTTACTGGTCGATTTATCTTGGCGGGTCGCTTGGGGAGCATATCTAAAGAGTAAATTGACGGATGAAAATCTAAGGCGTTATTTTGAATCTCATGCAAACGCGTACGATGGCACCAAGTATCGTGTGTCTCAGATTTTCATGAGGCCGATTTCTACTTCTGCAGCCGATATTCTAGAGACGGAAAAAACACTCTCGTCATTCGCATCCGAGATCCAGACAAATGATGACCGAGAGGCAGTCTTTGCGACTTTAGCTCGGCAGCATAGTCAGTCCCCCACGGCGGAGTCAGGTGGCCAGTTAGGTTGGATTGAGTCTGAGGGGGACTTGCCCGCCGGTCTTGTTCGTGAGATACGGGAATTGCCAATCGGTAGTGTTAGTCGACCACTACGAAGCCCTTTCGGTGTGCATTTGCTATTGGTTCATGAAATCGAGAAAGGAAAAACCTCGTACGACGAACTGACGGATCTTTCGATGTTGCGTCGCGACGCGGCGAATGCATTGTTTCAGAATCTGGTTGAAACTGAATCTGAAACCAAGGTCATGTGGCACTTAGATGTTCTTAAGCCACCGACAGACTCGCAGTGATCCTTTGGATAGGGAGCGTTCGCCGCTTCAAACCGTTGATCGAGTTTTTTGGTGCTAGATGTTGGCGATGAATCAATCGTTGGAGTTGTTTTGACTTCCCTTTCGCTATTATCCCGAATCGAATCGTGAATCACTAATGGATCGTGAACGGCCGGCAGTCTTCTGTGCTTTTGCATGGTTCTTTTGTGTTCTTGGCTCCTATTCGATGGTCCGGCCAGTTCGAGAGACGATGGGAACCTTGGTCGGCAGAGAGGAGTTGAAATGGTTGTTCCTCGCTGGTTTCCTCGCTGTCTGTGCCTTGGTGCCGCTATACGCTTTGGTCGTGCGGTTAGTTTCGAGGAGATCCATCGCTCGTGTTGTCTTTCACGGCTTTGCATGTTCGGCGATTGTGTTTTTTCTGACGCTCAGAACTTTTTCTGCTTCTGAGCATCTCTGGATCGCAAGAGTTCTTTTTGTCTGGATCAGCGTATTCGGAATTTTTTCTACAAGCGTGTTCTGGAGCGTATTGGCAGACCTGTTCAATAGTGAACAGGGGAAGCGTCTGTTCGGTGTGGTCGCATCGGGTGGAACCGTTGGTGCAATCGTCGGAGCTTTAGTGACGAGTCAGTTGGCGGATCGATTTGATGCGTCGTGGATTATGCTCGTCCCTGCCATCTTGTTGGAATGCGGTTTAGTATTCGCAAGACGCTTAGAGATTCATGCTCGATGCTGGCGAAGCAACAAAGGGATTGGAGAAAATGAAAAAGAAATCGATCACTCTCATTCTAAAGACGGTGCCTTTTTTTCTGGCGTCGTGCATGTCCTTAGGTCTAGCTATCTACTCAGGCTTTCTGCTTTTTTGATGCTCGTGCAGGCTTTTGGAACTTTGCTGTACACCGAGCAGGCATCCATCGTGAAAGGGGGGATTTCCGAGGAGGAAGCACGGATACAGTTTTTTGCCTACGTAGATCTGGGTTCACAGTCTCTGACTCTTTTACTTCAGTTAGCCGTTTCGGGTTGGTTAATGAAACGTTTGGGCATCGCATCTGCATTGTTGGTTTTACCTTTGATTTATTTTTCCTCACTGCTTTGTCTATCGGTTTCTCCCCAATTGATGGTGTTAGCGGTGGTGATGGTTGCCACTCGGTCCTTTGCTTACGGAGTAACTGTGCCCGCAAGGGAGGTGCTTTTCACGGTTGTGAGTCCGGAGGATAAGTACAAAGCAAAGAGCTTTATTGACACGGTGGTTGTGAGGGGAGGCGACACCATTTCGATGCAGTTCATCGGATTGTTGCAGGGTGCGGGGATGTCGCTTGTGGCGATGAAGATCGCGGCATTGCCGATCGCCTTGGCATGGGGCGGTCTGGCATGGAATCTCGGTAGGAAGCAGGCGGTCTTGGCATCGATCCCGCCGGATTTGAATACGGAACAATATTCGGGTGATGCAGAGGTAAATGGATGATTACCGATGACGGTTCCAAGCGACCGTCATCGGTAAGGCTAGCCAACGTGCTAGAGGTAGAATCAAGATCATCACCACGCAGCAGTTTTTCCATGTGGCGACGGGGTGCGGAATTAATTGGTGAAATAGAAAGCCAAAGATGACCGTCGCGATAATCCACGCTACGAGGCTCAGTGTCACATCCCGACAGTTGATGCATCTTTTCTTGATTGAGAGAGCGATTACTGTGATGGTGACAAAGCATTTAATTGTCAATAGAGCGATGATGATGCGTGGAAGGTACTGAAGCATCGCCATGGCGGACTGCTGTGTTGTTTCCCAGTCGGTTTGTCGCAAGAACCAGCGAAGGAAAACGATCAAGGGCAAAAAAACACAGGTGATCGCATATGCCGAATTTGTAATGACAACCCACGTTCTGCCACTTGCCGCAACCCAGGCATGGGCCATCATTCTGGTAAAGAAAAGAATGCCTACCCCTAAGATAATTGCGGTGGATATTTTGATACCGATCCAGAAATCGCTCTCCGAATTTCCCAGTCGAAGTGCCAAGGAACTAGACCATTCCAACCACGCGGTGCGGTTGGATGATTGTAAGGACCAGATGCCGATCACAACCAATATCCACGAGTAAGTTGATACTGCCATCGCGAGTGGGACGACCAGTCTTCCCCACGCGAGTATCTTGGAAGGAATCGGTTTGGTTGCTAGGTAAGTTGGTAGATGGTTGGATGTCTTACTTGTTTTGGAATCCGCGTGATCTTGTATGAGGTGTTTGGAGTTGATGATAATTGCAAGATAGATCACGCCGAAAAATAATCCAATGACAGAAACAATGTGGAACGGAGTAATCAATCCATACAGTAGCGTTCCCGGGATCACACCGATGAGGTACACCTGCTTGGTCCAATGGCGCAAAGAAAGGTAATCGTGCCAAAGGATGATTTTTAAGTGGTTGGTTTTACCGTGTGGATTTCCTATGAGCCAAGAAGTAAAGGAGTCTGAATCACGCGAGGATGCCTTTGACGGGGCGAGACTCTGCGGCATTGAAGTCGTCGGGGTTTCGGAAGGTTGATTACCACCGGGAGGTGTTACGCGCGCAAGGTTCGTCGCGCGGAGTAAACACCAGACTGCACTGCAAAAAAAGAGAATCGTTGCGATCCAGCTGGCCGGTACCGCGAT
>JADHOA010000071.1 GCA_016779185.1 Rubripirellula sp. | reverse complement strand
TGAAATTGATCCAACTTGTCATCTCGTCAGCCGTTTTGACCATTGCCTAAGATTCGGCCCGAACTTACGTTAGCGGCTAGATTCGGAGTTTCCGCCTTCCGCGTAAACGTCAGTTTTGACTTAATATCCAGATCTAGAGCTTCGAAAGCGTCCTTTTGATGTGTTATTGGAGTGGATGGGCGAGCGTTTGGCGTCTCAGCCGAGCCGCTTTTCCTGTGTTTTGATAGTTTCCTTCCGATTGGTTTAAGATTTTTAAGAGCAAATGAGCAACGCGAAAGCTGATACCGCCCCCCGTGTAATGTCCGGCGCCGATATTTTGGTTAAATCGCTGGTGGATCACGGTGTCGATGTTCTGTTTGCATATCCCGGCGGCTGTAGTATGCCGATGCACCAAGCATTAACCCGCTTCGGGGATTCCATTCGAACCATCCTGCCACGACACGAACAGGGCGGTGCCTTTGCGGCCCAAGGTTACGCCCGCAGTACCGGAAAAGTTGGCGTGGTGATGGCCACCAGCGGACCGGGTGCCACGAATCTGGTCACTGCCATCGCAGACGCGAAGCTTGATAGCATTCCACTCCTGTGCATCACGGGACAAGTTCCGACTCAAGTAATCGGAAGCGATGCTTTTCAAGAGACCCCAATGGTGGAGGTATGTCGTGGGATTACCAAGCATCATTACTTGGTGACAAAAGTCTCTGACCTTCCGCGGATCATGAAAGAGGCGTTTCACGTCTGCCAAAGTGGTCGCCCTGGGCCTGTGATCGTCGACATGCCGAAGGACATTCAGTTGAATGATCTATCGGAGCTAGAAATGGATCCACCGATGGATCTGCCTGGTTATGACGCCTCGCTGCCGATCGTGCAGGATGGTGTGATTCGTCAAATTGCAGCAGCAATTAAACAATCGCGTCGCCCGATCGTTTACGCCGGTGGTGGAATCATCGCTGGAGAGGCGAGCCACGAACTGAACCAATTTCTGGCGAAAACCGGTATTCCTGTTACCACCACCGTTATGGGCATCGGCGCTGTGCCGCCTGATAACGAGTTGTCGATGGACTGGTTAGGGATGCATGGTGCGGCATACGCGAACTATGCGGTACGAGATTGCGATCTTTTGATTGCGTTGGGGGTTCGTTTTGATGACCGAGTAACGGGGAAAGTCGAGGCGTTCGCGAAAGATGCCCAAATCATCCATGTCGACATCGATGATTCCGAATTGAATAAAAACAAAAAGGCTCACATCCCGGTTAAAGGAGATGTCAAAGAAGTTCTTCGTGACCTCAACAAGATCGTGGAGGCTCCTGAAATCGCTCAGTGGCAATCGCATTGCAAAGAATTAAAAGCGACGCATCCTCTCAAATATGACCAGAACTTCGATGGGATTCTTCAGCAACATGCAATCAAAACGCTGAGCGATCTCACCGCGGACATGGATACCTATGTTTCCGTTGGGGTGGGGCAACATCAGATGTGGGCAGCACAGTTCTTCAAGTTCCGCCGTCCTCGGACCTGGTTGAGCAGCAGCGGTCTTGGAACCATGGGTTTTGGGCTTCCCGCTGCCATGGGAGTTCAAGCAGCGCATCCCGATGCACTGGTGATTGACATCGATGGGGATGGCAGTTTCCAAATGAATGTGCAGGAACTCGCAACATGTTTTTGTGAAAAGCTACCCGTGAAAGTTTTGCTTTTGAATAACCAGCACCTAGGGATGGTGGTTCAGTGGGAGGATCGATTCATGGGGCGTAACCGGGCCCACACCTACCTTGGGCCGATTGATCACGAGGAAGCCCGCGGTCCAAGTAACGCCGGCCGTTTTTCTTACGCAGAAGATCGTTACCCTGATTTTGTGAAGATCGCGCACGGTTATGGGTGCGGAGCGTCGACGGTCCGCGAGAAATCAGATCTCGAAGGTGCACTGCGGGAAATGATTGAATACAAAGGCCCTTACCTGCTTGATGTTCAGGTCCCTTATCAAGAGCACGTGTTACCGATGATTCCGTCGGGAATGACCTGCGATGATATGATTGTTGAATAGTCGCATCTTACTTCCGGTCAAGATTGTCGGACTAAAAGGTCACGTTACTTAAAAGAGCAGAGAACGGGTGTGAATCATCCTCTCTGCTTTTTGTTTTGGTGCTTGCAGTACGCCGATATTTTAGTTCGGCCAGTGTCTCAAGGATGCACCTGGGGGATTGAACCTCGTTCTCTATTCGACTTCGCCCTGCACTGTGATAACGATGGAACGCCCGGATGCGCGATCTCGATGCTCACACAAGTAGATGCCTTGCCACGTACCTAAAACGGGTCTTCCGTCTCGAATCGGAATCATCACTTGGGTCCCTAGCATGGACGCTTTTACATGGGCGGGCATGTCATCCGGTCCTTCAAGGGTATGAACGTAATTGAGGTTTTCTGGAACCGCGTGATTCATCGCTGTTTCAAAGTCGACACGAACATCGGGATCCGCATTCTCATTGATGGTCAGTGACGCGCTGGTGTGGAGGATGAAAACTTGCATCCAACCAATCTTCACACTGCAAAGATTAGGTACCGCATCAAGGACTTCTCTCGTGATCAGATGAAAGCCGCGAGTGCGAGCGCGAAGCCGCAAAGTTTCTTGAATCCACATGTTGAGATTTACCGTGTGTTGATTGACAAAGTTTTTTTATGAAATTTTTGGGAAGCGATTTGGCCCTTGTTTACCCGAGTTTGTCGGGTTTAGCGGGTTTTTCCAACTGCGGTGAGGTTGACTATTGATGGTTTAATTTCCATACGTCTAGGTTTCCATTTTCACCGGAATGCCTTTTTGTGTTGTGTATTTTTCCCTTGTGTTGTTTTTGGACATTCTTGGCTCAATGGAGCTAACGCGTTCTCTAGGCGGAGCAAGTTGGGGTGATAACGGTTTTACCGGTTTTTTAGGGTGGATTAAGCCCAGTTGCCGCCAAAAACCGCCATCAGATTTTTCTTGACTCTGTCGCATTAACATTAATAATCCGCGTATCAACTGCTTGGAGGGGTATGGAAAACCCTCCTCGAATGGATCAGTAAACCGTGCCAGTCGGATTTGGCATTTCCGCTGAACTAACCTCTGGAAGATCGATTTTATGAGTCAGTGCAAGAACGTATTCGAAGCTATCTTGCGATACGGACACGACGAAGACTTTGTCCCCAATGAGGACGATCGCTTCGTTCCTACCGACGCCCCTGCTGGAAGTGCCGACAAAATTGAAGTGTTGCGTCGCCGCGTTGAGCTAGGACAACCTCTTTGGCACACCACCGACCGTGTTGACTACAGCGGTTTAACGGGTGCGATTCGTCCTCGCGAGTAGAATTGAACTTCGACGCCAAATGATTAAGCGGAAAGAGCCCTACCACAGTGTAGGGCTTTTTTTTTCGATCTTCATTCCTGCAAAGTCGTTCAAAACTCGCTAGGTGGATCCACTGTTGTTTGACCAAACCTCGATTGGGCGATCTGAGGGGTCGACGATCCCAATTGATTTGGCTCGAGCAGAAAGGTCCGCAAGAGCTTTTCTTCCGAGTTCTCCAAGGTCTTCGGTCCATGTATTGACGTAGAGTTCGACGTGTTGCATCAGCACTCGGTCATCAAACTCTTGCGCATAGTACCTCATTGTCGGCAATGCTGCGTTTGGATCATTGAGTGAGTAGTTGAGTGATTCGTGAATCACCGCCTGCACTCGCGAGATTGTATCGGGGTTTAAACGACGACTTGCAACGATACCTCCTAGTGGAAGAGGAGAATGTGTTTCTCGCTCCCAGCGATCGCCTAAATCCTCTACCAAAGACAATCCTTGGTCTTCCCACGTGAATCGTCCCTCATGAATACAGACTCCAAAATCTGCCTTAGCTTTTTGCAGCATCGGCATGATTCCAGAAAAAACGGTATGCGTGACTCGCGACGTTGCCGGATAAAACAGTTTGAAAAGCAAGTGTGCCGTTGTGTGTTCGCCAGGACACAAGGTGAGTTGTGTGGCGTTCAATGGGACTTGGTTTGGTTGAGAAGCAAGTAGTAAAGGACCCACGCCAAAACCGAGAGCTGAGCCTGTCGGCAGGACAACCGTTCTATCGGTGAGTAACAGAGCCGCGTGAAAGCTTGCTTTTGCAACATCCCATTGGTCATCAAATAAACGTTGATTCAGTTGCTGAATATCCAGTAATTCAATTTCGAAATCCAAACCCTGCCAGTCGACTTTCCGATTCAACAATGCGTGGAAAGCAAAGGTGTCGTTGGGGCATGTCGAGATGCCAAGGCGTATTTTTTGGGGTTCAGACATTGTGCAAATTTGGTTTTTGGCAGTTACCGGTTCAACACTCAATCAGTTTCGCGAGTAATTTTGCAGCAGACTGAATTGCCTCGCTTATTTTCCAGTTGCCGTGGTTTCGATCACCGGCTTGGTTTGAGATCCCCCGGATGATTCGAAGAGGCACATTGGAGATCTGGCACGCCATAGCGACTCCAAATCCTTCCATATCCTCCGCTGAGGCATCGGGGTAACGAGAGGCTCTTTCTTGCGCTTCATCGAAATTTGCGGACGCGGAACAGGCGGTTAGTAAGGTCATTGGTGTTGCGGTTGACCCAGCAATCGGGTTTCTCGGTCGATCGAGATCGATTTGATCTTGAATCGATGTGAAGTTTGGTTTTTCCGGCGAGTCATGAATTGTATCGCGATTGGTTTCAATGGTTTCCGAAGCGGTGCAGGTGAATTGCTCGATCGATTCGGCTTCAATTTGATTCCAGCCCAACTCGGTACTCGACTGGAATGATTTTCCGTATCCAACCCCGACGCCATGACAAAGAACTCGATCAAAACAATACGCTTCCCCCACGGCTAATCTTTCCCTCTGGTAGCTACCTGCGATTCCTACAAGGATCACTTGATGACATACATTTCTTGCTAGGTGCTGTGATGCTTGAGCCGCAGCAGCGATCGGTCCAAAGCCACACAATTCAACACGGTGTCGGTTAGGTAAGTCTGGTAGCCACTGAAGAAGCTTAGATCGCTCCATTGGCGTTGGGATAAGGATCAGTTTGCTCAATGGGGTACCCAGTGCACAGATTTGGGGAACAAAATTCGGTGAGCGGAAATCTTGATGGAAAGGGCGAGGAGACGAGGTTAGTCAAAGCGTGCGAAGAAGATGCAGGTTCGATGATCGATCAAATCCGCAATAACATTAAACCGCAAATGGTGGCTTCGCTAAAACCCTCGTTGCAAGCCTGGAGTGATGTCGAGGTCGAGCGATGCGAATTCACCTCGCTTGATTTTTTCTAACGCCAAGGCACCCATGACCGCATTGTCGGTACACCACTGGGACGGTGCGATGACCAGTTGATAGCCGTTGCGCGTGGCAGATGTTTCCAACTTTTCGCGAAGATAAGTATTTGCAGCAACCCCTCCTCCAACAATCAGGCGACTCATTTGGTGCTCACGAATTGCACGCTCGGATTTGGTAACTAAAACATCAACGACCGCAGCCTCAAACGAAGCACACAAATCAGCTTTCTGCTGATTGGTTAGATCGACCTTTGAAAAGTCTTGCTGTCCGGGTCCAACAATCGCGTAGCGAACAGCCGTTTTTAATCCACTAAAGCTGAAGTTGTAATTTGGATCGCGGAGCAAGGATCTGGGGAAAGAGTGGGCCTGACGATTGCCCGTGGCCGCTAACTTCGAAACAGCCGGTCCGCCAGGGAAGTCAAGCAGCAGCATCGCGGCGACTTTGTCAAAGGCTTCGCCCGCAGCGTCGTCGATGGTTCCGCCGAGGTAATCCAGATCAAGTGGATTTTGGCAGGCATAAAGGCTGGTGTGACCACCGCTGACGACGAGACCGATACACGGGTAAACTGTCGAGGTGGCAGCAAGTTGACAAGCATAAAGATGGGCGTGCAGGTGGTTAATAGCTACCAAGGGCTTGTTCCAAGCGACCGCAAGTGTCTTGGCAGCGACGAGTCCAACGAGAAGTGAACCGGCCAGCCCCGGCCGATCCGCAACTGCAATCGCTTGTAGTCGATCAGGGTGAATCGAAGCCCGTTGCAGAGCGGTATCGATGACCGGAAGAATGCGTTCCACGTGGGCTCGGGCAGCCACCTCCGGAACCACACCTCGGAACTGCTCGTGAAGCGTTTCCTGCGTTGCCACAGCATCACCTAATACTTGCCCCGTGTCGGCAATCACGGCCGCGGCGGTTTCGTCGCAAGTCGATTCGATGGTCAAGATTGGCATCCCTATACGTTGCACTGATCTTGAGCTTTTGGCAAGCGGACGAGCCGCTAGGGGTTTTGGGGCTTAGCGTGGGGCTTCGGGTAGGTGCCCAGGGTTTGGAGGTTGGGCCCGGGGTTTGGAGGTTGGGCCCGGGGTTTGGAGGTTGGGCCCGGGGTTTGGAGGTTGGGCTGGCAGTTGCGGATTCAAGCGTGGTCATCGACGCCGGATCGACCCGTGGTGAATCAGCCGTTTCAGTAGGTTTTTTAAATCGGAATCAATCATCCGATCGGCGTCGCTGCGAGCTTTTACCGATAGCATGAACTTCGAATCCGATAGATTCCATGGATTCTCGATCCAGTAAATTTCTGCCATCGAATAGAAAAGCCGGACGAAGCATGGAATGGTGAATCTTTTCAAAATCAAGCTCTTTGAATTCGTCCCATTCGGTGAGGACTGCAACGGCGTGAGCCTGGCGAGACGCTTCATAGCAATCGTTCACCACTTCGACATTGTTTTCGATCATCTGACGATCAACTTCGCTGATTTGGCCGTTGTTGTCCGTGCAAGCGTAGGTGAGCTCTGCACGAATCTGCTCAGCAGGAACACGTGGGTCATAGATTGTTAGCCGAGCGCGTTCTCGAAGAAGATCGCGGCAGATATAGATCGCTGCCGATTCTCGGGTATCGTTGGTGTCCTTCTTGAACGCGAATCCCCAGATGCCAATCTTCTTGTCCGAAACCGTGTTAAACATTGTTTTGACAATGCGTTCCGAGAATCGCTGCTTTTGGTGATCATTCATCGTCACCACTTGTTCCCAGTAAGAAGCCACTTCAGGGAGCCCGAAATGTTCACAGAGGTAGACCAAATTGAGAATATCTTTCTGGAAACAACTGCCTCCGAATCCAATCGATGACTTGAGGAATTTAGGTCCGATTCGCGAGTCGGTCCCGATGGCACGTGCCACCTCGTCCACGTCTGCCCCCGTCGCTTCGCATAACGCCGAAATCGCGTTGATCGAGGAGACCCGCTGAGCAAGGAATGCATTGGCCGTCAACTTGGAAAGTTCACTACTCCATAGATTCGTCGTGAGAATCCTTTCTCTCGGAATCCACCTTGCATAAACATCGCATAGTGCGTCGATCGCTTTCTGTGATTCACCACCGATGAGAACGCGATCGGGATCGAGTAGATCGTCGACCGCAGTTCCTTCTGCCAAGAACTCGGGATTGCTTAACACATCAAATGTAAGGTTGGTTGCTTCGCTGCTAAGGATTCGCTTCACCGCTTGTGCGGTACGTACCGGAAGAGTCGATTTTTCGACAACAATTTTGTGTCCCGATGAGCTTCTCGCAATTTGCCTTGCACACTTTTCAACGAACTCAAGATTGGCTGCTCTCCCTGCTCCGATCCCGTACGTCTTAGTAGGAGTGTTCACCGAGATGAACACCATGTCAGCTTCTTCGATGGCTGCATCGACATTGGTGGAGAAGGTAAGATTGCGCCCACGAGCTTCCTGGACCACCTCCTGCAAGCCTGGCTCGTAGACCGGGAGTTTGTCTGAATTCCACGCGTCAATCCTTGCCTGATTCAAATCAACCACGTGTACTGGAATGTCTGGACACTGCTTGGCGATCATCGCCATCGTTGGTCCACCAACGTACCCTGCGCCAATACAGCAGATCTTCATAGAACGTTTACCTTTGCTCGCTTCGATTCAGGTCGTGAATCCATTTTGTTCTGGGACGAATGAAGAAGTTTAGATGCTTTGATCTCCCCAAGTGGGGGTGATGTTGCGTGGTCTTTCAAATTTTTAGGACTACCGATGGGCAACCTCTTTAATCGCTACATTCCATAGCCTTTTGCGGATCGGACATCCTTCATTTCGGCGTTTTGCTGCTTCACCCAACCTGATTTGCGCTTACAGGAATCGAGTCGCCAATGAATTCGATCAATCCGATTCAGTTCTTTTTCGCCACCAACTAGACGCTTATCGGACATTGCCTGCCTTCTTTCGATTTTGCCTGCCTTCTTTCGATTTTGATGGGGGGGCGATAGGCTATCGGGTCGTGAAAACTGATCCATTGTTTGAAATACCGAGTGTGAGTCATGAGTGATTCGATATGTCGTTGGGGATTTTTGAGTACTGCAGGAATCGGCCGAAAAAACTGGAAAGGCATTCACCTCAGTGGCAATGGTCGGGTTTCAGCGGTGGCAAGCCGATCGGTTGAAAAAGCACAGGCTTTTATCGACGAGTGTTCTGCAGAGGTGCCCCAGCGTGGTGAAGTCGCTGCGGTGGGATCCTATGAAGAACTCCTCAGCAGAAAAGATGTGGATGCAGTCTACGTTCCACTGCCAACCGGCATCAGAAAAGAGTGGGTGGTAGCGGCCGCCAAAGCGGGTAAGCACGTTTTGTGTGAGAAGCCAGCAGCGATTAACGAACAAGAGGTTCAGGAGATGGTGGACGCCTGCTCGCAGGCTGGTGTGCAGTTTATGGATGGTGTGATGTTTGATCACAGTCAGCGACTTGCGCAGGTTCGCAAGGTACTGGATTCGGGCGAGGTGGTTGGAAAGACTCGCCGTATCTCAACGCATTTTTCCTTTTCCGGTGATGATTCGTTTCAGCAGAGCAATATCCGGACGGACGCGGTCTTGGAACCTCATGGGTGTCTGGGTGACTTAGGCTGGTACTGCATTCGTTTTACGCTCTGGGCTGCCGGGCTTGCGATGCCCACCAAGTTATCAGCGCGAACAATCACATGGCTTGCCGGCACCGATTCGGATGGTCAGGTACCGGGAGAATTCTCCGCAGAACTGCATTTTCCCAATGACCTCACCGCATCATTCTACTGCTCGTTTCTGACTGTGAATCAGCAGACCGCGATGATTTCAGGCGATAAAGGCTATCTTTCTGTCGATGATTTTGTTTTGCCGTTCTATGATGCGGAGGCGAGTTGGACGGAGCATCAGCACGTGCTTGATATTGATAATTGTCGCTGGAATTTTCGTCGGCATAGTGCTCGGAAAGCCGTTGCCGAGTACCCATCAGGGGAGGCAAACGCGGCAGAAGTGAACATGGTGCGTCGATTTGCTGAATGCGTGAATACCGGGAAAATCGATGGCTTTTACCCGGATCTTACGCTGAAGACACAGCGTATTCTTGACGCATGTCGACGAAGTGATGCCGAGGGCGGCGCGTTGATCGAGATCTAGTGCTGTGGGAACATCGGTGGTCACCGAACGCTGAATAAAAAAGGCGATTTTCTGGCACCGTGACGAGGATCGAGGTGGGATCGACTGCACTTCAGGGGAATTGGGGAGGCTTGTTCGATGAATGAAATGAGCTTCGGTGGGAATTCGTGGTCTTTAGGCATCCGCTAATCCCTTTTTTTCTTCCAAACTCTTCGCCTTCGACCTGTTGATCGCGTTGGAGGGTGGATACGCTTATGAGTCGTTGATGATGGATGATCAATCACACAATTTTTGCGGTGTGCATCCGGCAGCGTAGTCATCAATTCAATTTGTAGTGGCAAGAAACCTGCGACCTACTCGTTGTGTTCCCTTTCCGGAATCTTTTCTGACGAGCTTGCTGGTAGCTGCTGACGAACGAATCATGCATGTGTTGATTGCTTCACTCAGATCCGTGAACCACGGACTCTTCATGTGTTGTGAAACCAGCGGATGATCGTGGTTCATGGTGATTACGACTGGTCTGATTCTCAGGATGTTGCACGCAGCATAAGTCAATGCGTCGTTCCTTGATTGGGTTACCTTGTCTTCTCCTCCAGTCTCGTCGCCACATCCGACCTCGTGGTCGCAGTTAATTTCCGAGCGATACCTTTGTCGCTTGTCGGGTGACCTCGTGGATTGGTTTGATAGCGAACGATGGCGTGATCAACCGATTGGCGAGTTTTCACGCTGTGTCACACCAAAAGAATTGTTGGATCGTTGTCCCGAAGTCATTTGGCCGGGGCTAATGGGCGCAGATTTACTTCCGATCATCGGTAACGAATTCGGAGACTGGCTCTGTGTCCGTCTTGGCGAAGGTAATGTGGCTCAGGAGGTAGTGTATTGGTATCACGGTGGTGGTGATTGGTTGCCATGGGGACAAGGATTACCTGAGGCATTGATTTTTAATTCCTTTTGTAGTCTCAATCCCACTTGTCGCGCTGGACAAATGACCCAAAGTAGGGATGGGGCTTTTGCGAATGCCATATCAATGCCGCAAGCAACGGATCGTCACAGGGATCGCGTCTTGTGCTGGGCCGTGGAGCGAATTGGCATAAAGTTGGAACAGTTGCCATCACCAAGGCTGCCCGAAGAGATTTCGGTTAACGCGTTGCTGAGCCTGGGGATTGCCGAAGTTCCGCTGCGATTTTTGAAAGTTCAAAAGCTTTTAAAGCATTGGTCGCGAGAGATGATTGATGCGACTTTGGACGATAACGGTTCAGAAAGAGTGGGCAGGATTGATCGATGCCTTTTTGATCTGGATCTGATTCCATCTCAGCAACTTGCTCGCTTAAAAGAACAGAGTGGCGAGACGAAAGTTCAACGCTGGAATGCGGCGGCAGCCCATGCAAGAGTTGTAACAGAACAATCACCCGAACAGGCTTGGGCCTGGCAAATTTTGGGTTACGAAGCTGAAAAGCAAGGTCAACGGAAAGATGCGTTGCATTATTACGAGCAAGCGTCTCAATGCTCCACTTTTACTGATCAAACTGCCCGCTTTCATTTTCATTGGACGGAACCAATTGCGGCTAAGTTTTCAGTTGCAAGACTTTCAGCGATTGATCCCGAGCGAATTGAACGATCTCCCTACTATCAAACGCTCCTTCTTCCAGACGTTCGTGAAAGGGCAACCGAGGTTCGTCGTTTTTGGATCACCTTGAGTCACAGCATGATGCAGAGTGATCGTCCTGCGGATGCAACCAGATGCCTTTTAGCTGCAGGCTGGGATGTTGGATCGCGATCGATACACGATTATCGTGAAGTGCTTGAATTAATTGTTGAGGCATCGAGAGCTTGTGGGCAGGATGCGAGGTCCGAACTAGCGGCGACGCATCTTCGATGTTTAGAACAGCGATATTTCTAGGTCGCAAGTCGAACTGTTTGCCGCGTTGAATGAATTTGATGAAATGGCTCGGATCAACTTTTTTGACCCGCGTAGCGAATACTTCTAATGATCGCTTCTTTGATTTCTAGCGTGTCCACTTCGCTCGCAACGTCCATATTGATCGGCCAACTGCGACGCAGGCGTTGGTCAAATACGGTCATCCCGCGCGTTAATTCCCCCTTGGTTTCAACGCGTCCAGCCATGGGTTCCCAAGAGAAGAGGTCGGGTTCAAGGATGGACATTAAAGCGGTTGGGTCATAGAGCGGTATCAGTTCCTCACCCAGTTTTTGATGTGCTGATCGAAATGCAAATGGAAGAAGTTTCCGAAGCAGTGATCCCACATGAGTTCCTGGGCTGGGTAACCGGTCTAGTAATTCGACGCCAAATCGAATTTCCTCCGTCACATCAAGAGGCACGAGGCTTTTCGTTGTAGCGGAGGTAAAAACCGTTTGTGCACTCGATGGATCGTAGTGGATATTTCGTTCCGCCATCGTTGTTGCATTTCCTGCATGTTTGACAGAGCCACCGCTGATGACAATTTGGTCGATCAGCGTCAAGATGTTGGGTTCCCATCGCACCAGACGAGCCAAGTTGGTGAGCGGGCCGAGGCAAAGGATCGTGATTTGGTTCGGATGCTGTTGAATCAAATCAACCATCACCTTTTCGCTTGGTTGCAGGTGCTGGCGTCCCGAAGGCTCAAAGTGAGATTCGGCTAGGCCATCACTCCCGTTGAGAAACTGGTCATCGGTGATCGATGCGTTCTCGGCCGGTGTTGCTTTACCGATTCGCGGATAACGCGGCGGATCAAGCATGTTGATGATCGCGGCGACATTGTTTGTGGATTGCTCTGCTTCCACCGTTCCAGCAACGGCGTTAATTGCTAGAACATCAAGACGTGGATCGAATAACGCCATGCAGAGGGCAATGGTATCGTCAATTCCTGGGTCGCAGTCGATAATGATTTTCTTGCTCATGTTGCAATTTTAAGTCGAGTCGCCTTCCTGGACGAGACTGATTTGTTGCGGAGTTGATGGGGTCCTTGATACAGTTGTGCAATCATTCAAGGGGAATCTTGCGGGAGAGATGACCCGAATCACGGCAAGAACGTTGATCCTTATCCATTTTTTTGACTCCTTCAAGCGATACTAACATGGATTCTTCTTCAAATTCAGCCTCAAGCGACTTGTTTTCCGAAGCAATCCAAGTGGCTCAGTCGGGCTTGGATTTGACCGCAGAGCAGACCAGCGAGTTAATCGATGCGATGTTGGTAGGCGCAGCCGGAGAGGATCAAATCGAAAAATTGCTTTTAGCTCTCAAAGCGAAAGGTGAAGCGGTAAGCGAATTGGTGGGCGCTGCACAGGCGATGCGGAGGCACATGACTAAATTGCCTCATCATCATGAACAACTGCTCGACACGTGTGGTACAGGCGGAAGTGGTAGCGGAACCTTTAATATCAGCACCGCTGTGGCAATCGTCTCGGCTGCGTGTGGGGTCGCTGTCGCCAAGCACGGCAATCGCAAGGCGTCTAGTTTGACGGGTTCGGCAGACGTGCTGGAAGTACTCGGGGTCAAACTGGAGTCAGAAGCCGACGCGGTGGCTCAACGATTAAATGAGATTGGAATCTGTTTTTGTTTTGCCGCAAAGTTACACCCTGCGATGCGGCATGTCGTAGGAGTACGTCGCAAGTTGGGTGTGAAAACGCTTTTCAACCTACTCGGTCCGCTTTGTAACCCCGCAGGCGCGACCCATCAACTCTTGGGGACGTCCTCAGCGGAGTCGCAACGTAAGGTCGCAGATGCGCTTGGTCAACTAGGAACCCAGCGATCCTTTGTCATCCACGCGCAAGATGGACAGGATGAAGTCTCACTCGATGGGGTTACCAAAGTCATTGAGGTGACCGCGGAAGGCTGCTCGGAGATGGAGTGGACCGTGAATGATTTTGGACTATTTCCAGCAGGCAAGGAATCGCTCGCTGCGAAAGACCCCCACGAGAGCGCCGGTATCATCAGGCGACTATTCCAAGGCGAACCAGGGCCCTGCCGAGATACGGTACTAGCTGGTGTTGCTGCGACGCTGGTTTTGGTCGGCAAAGCGAACGATCTTCGACAAGGTGTTCAGATTGCAAGCGATGCGATTGATTCCGGTGCGGCTACCGATAAGCTCGCTCAACTTTGTCACGCCTGATAGGTGAGTGATGCATGGTTGAAGCGTTGACGTTGATCGTAGCCCAAAAGACTAACGATAAACGACAACGAAATGGACACCGTGCCTGACGCGCAGCATGACAGCGCCAGCTTCGCTAATGTTGGGATCCATCGAGTAGCATGCAGATACGCGTTTTGGGTCATGCCCAGCGACCCAACCCACCCCTTCGTACTTTCCAGGTGCGAATGATCCCGGCGGATGTCCCTTTTGACCGCTCTCTAGGATCAGCTCTAGTCGCTTTTTAGCGAT
>JADHOA010000070.1:12500-13943 GCA_016779185.1 Rubripirellula sp. | reverse complement strand
AATGTTTTTCAAACAAGCGTTGACGACACGCCCAATGACATGACCTTACATCACCGAGAAATAATTCCTGCATGCTTCGTCGATGTACCGAGGCTCAAGGGTGATCGGGACATCATGAAATCGGCAATAGTTTTTAATTTGCATTAAAAGATCTCGGGGCTGACACATTCGCATCTCGCGTCCAGTAGGTCGATAATGCCTCTCGATCAAGTAATCAATCGCCGACTCTGAATAGGGAATTCCAAAGATGCCGCACATCAACTCGAAGAGCTTTCGAAAATCCGATTCCGAGGGATTTTCGGCTTCGATTTTATATGGAATTCGCCGCAAAAAAGCGTCATCGACGATGTCTCGCGGCTCAAGATTGGTGCTAAAAATGACCAATTGATCAAAGGGCACTTGGATTTTTTTGCCACTTGATAAATTCAGAAAGTCATAGCGTTTTTCAAGAGGCACGATCCAGCGGTTGAGCAGCTCTTCGACACGCATTTTCTGCCTTCCAAAATCATCAACCACAAGTGTGCCGCAGTTGCTTTTCATCTGCAAAGGCGCTTCACTAACATGTGTCTCGCGGTTGTGTTGGACCTCTAGCATCTCCATCGTCAACTCTCCTCCAACGATGATGGTTGGTCTTCGGATTCTCACCCAACGCTTGTCGTATCCACAGCAATCAAAAAGACCACCAGAGGTTTGCGGCATCTCAAGTTGATGAGCTATCGGATCAAAAAGCCGAATCACCTCACCAGCGACCTCAACGGCTCGCGGAATCCAAATGTACCGGCCGAAAGCCTTTGTCACGCGTTCGGCAATCGAGGTTTTCCCATTACCGGGGTAGCCAAACAAAAACATTCCTCGCCCACTGGCGACTGCGGGTCCGAGTCGATCCAGCATTGCAGGATTGATCAATAGATCTTCAAACGCCGATTCTAAATCTCGCTTTTTGGGGCTGTGAACCACCATGCTTTGCAATTGCACACTCTCGACGTACTGATCCAGCGGAACCGGACACGCTTCTGCGTAGGCGCTATCTCGCAAAAACGCTCGAGACGTTTGTCGCCCGCTTTCGGTAAGAACGTAAATGTAGTCGTTCGTGTTTGTGGCCGACTTGTAAGCAACATGCTGCTCGGCCTTGAGCCGATTCAAGATGGGCTCGACCATTCGAAATGGTAGTTTCACTTGATCAGCGACGACACGTCCGGACGTTTCACCGGCGACCAGAAGATAGCGATAAACGATTGCTTCGAGCAGAGATTCATTGATCCCACAGTGGGCAATTCCATCGGGCTCAGCAGGTCGCCAAGGCTCATCCCGGCTTGATGTGAATCTCTCAGCCAATTGACCACAAGAATCTGACCGTTCGGCAAAGAGACTCGATCTTTCCTCCAATCTTGATTGCAACAAGCTTGGAGGAGTCACGTCAGACGCATCTGATTTACGAAGGTG
>JADHOA010000070.1:0-7500 GCA_016779185.1 Rubripirellula sp. | reverse complement strand
ACATCCGTGCCAGGTGATAGCCCATTTTCCCGCCTGCACCGAGCACTAGCGTATCACCCCGAAGGTTGATCAAACGATTGATCACTTCATCGTCGGCTTGAGAAAGCACGTCATCCAAATCGGATACCGTCTTTGGACAAATTGTTGCAGATTCAAACACGGTTGACCTTGATGATTGACATGATGACCTTTGCGTTACCGATTGGGAGAATGCAGAGACAGAACCCCTGATGCGTCAGCGAACAACCAAATAATTCAAATTGAGCGATAATTTTGCCCACAAAACTATCACAACGGCCCCAAATCCCCCTCTGAGACACCTTCTGGCTCAAGAAAAGGTTGCTTCCATTGACAAATCAGGAGTATCATTAAGGACTTAAAGAGCTACGTTTCCCACCCACTCACCCTTCAAGCGGTTCGCGAAGCACGCGGACAGTCTGACGGGTCCTTCCACTTTACTATCGGCGATCACGACCATGTTGACCATTCAAGGGCAAAAGAGTCGATACTGCGATGGGATTTCTCGTCGCGGTTTTCTAAAGGTTGGCGGATTATCATTCGGTGCTGGCGGTTTTTCGCTTGCGGATCTACTCAGGGCCGAAGCTGCATCGGGAAAGGGTTCATCCCATAAAGCAGTCATCAATATTTTTCTTGCCGGTGGACCACCTCACCAAGACATGTGGGACATCAAGTCCGAAGCACCGAGTGAAGTACGAGGTGAGTTTCAAGCGATTAAAACCAATGTACCCGGGATCGAGATCTGTGAAGTTTTTCCAAAACTCGCAGGCATGATGGACAAAGCTGCCGTGATTCGCAGTGTTGTCGGGTGTTCGGGTGGTCATGATGCCGTTCAATGTCTTTCCGGTTGGCGACCTAACGAGCTTCAGAGCATCGGCGGACGTCCTTCAATTGGTTCAGCCGTTTCGAAATTATTTGGTCCTGTTGATCCATCGATGCCACCCAATGTTGGCCTCGCGGAAAAAACAAAGCACGTTCCGTGGTCCGATTCTGGTGCAGCAGGCTTCCTTGGTGCGGCGTACGCACCCTTCAAACCAGACGGACCTGGCATGCAAAATATGTCGTTGAACGGCATCACGCTTGATCGCCTTTCCGATCGTAGACGTTTGCTAACCGAGATCGATTCGATGCGACGAGATATCGACATCTCTGGAACCATGGAGGGAATGGATGCTTTCGGTCAACGCGCTTTGGACGTTCTCACCAGCAGCAAACTACTCGACGCGTTAGATCTTTCTAAAGAAGATCCAAAAGTCGTTGCTCGTTACGGAGACGGGAAACCTTATCAATACCAATACGATGGCGCACCAACCTGCAATGATCACCTGTTGATGGCTCGGCGATTAGTGGAAGCGGGAGCCCGAGTCGTTAGCTTGAGCTATGGACGCTGGGATAGTCACGGACAGAATTTTGATTTAGTGCGTGATCACGGATCCAAGCTTGATCAGTGCTTGAGCGCATTGATTGAGGATTTGGACGTTCGAGGGATGCTGGATGATGTCACCGTGGTCGTTTGGGGTGAGTTCGGAAGAACCCCAAAGATCAACGAGAACGCCGGTCGTGATCACTGGACTCAAGTGAGTTGTGCGTGGATGGCCGGTGGTGGCATGCGAACCGGACAGGCGATTGGTGCAACGAACAAAATGGGCGAAGTGCCTGCAGATCGCCCTGTGCATATGCAAGAAATCGTGGCCACCCTCTACCACAATCTCGGAATCGATACCGCAACCGTAACCATTCCAGATCCCACCGGACGACCACAGTACTTAGTGGATCATGATCCCATTCAAGAGCTTGTTAGCTAACAAGCAGTAGTTCCAGCAAGTCGTCTAATGGATCAGATGACTGAGTTTCAGGGATGACATCAAAGTTTTCGATTTTCTGAGAGAGCAAGTAGATACGATCGGCATCGAGCAATTATTTCGTTGCCGAACAGGGAGATCGTAGGTCAACCGCTAATCGTAAGTATCTAGCACCCTCATTGAATCAAGACTTCTAAAAACGTCGGTTCCAAAACGAATCACGTTTTGCAGCATTGTCGTGTTTGATCGCAATCAAGTTGAGCGGCAAAACACGACCAATTGATCCAAAGCTAACGACTCGATGAACGGCTAGGGACGAAGTGAAATTCGACACTTGGATTTAGAGTCATCGACACCAAACTTGAAGAGTTTGATCGGCGGCTTTGACGATAACGCAGCGGCTCATAAACGGTCAAATCAGCGAGTCCAAATTTAAATGGTTTTAACGATTAGTTAGAAAAATGAATTGCAAAAAGCAGAAAGCTTCGAGCAACGATTAATCAGACGAACCTCCGATTGAAGTCTTTTTCTCCAATAGCAACGAGACATTTTCGATGAGCTCCATCACGTCGAGTTTTCGATTCGCACCAATGTTCGTCATTAGCTCGACCATCCTGCTAGGGTTCTCTGTATCCGATGCAGCGAATCGTCCCGAAGCGGTCTTAGAGTCAGTCCGTTTCGATCACGCTCAGCAACTTGAACTAGCAGGTCGTGATGCTCGTCTTCAACTTCTTGTTACGGGCCACACTCAAGATGGTCAGCAGATTGATCTCTCTCATCGCGTGAGCCTCAGCGCCGAACCCGCTGGTATTGTGGAATTTGAAGGAAGCCTTCTCGTACCGCTCGCAGACGGCGAAGCAGTCATCACCGCGACAACAGAATCTGGGCAAGAAGTAAAAACCACTGCGCGAGTTTCTCAAATGGGACAGGAGTCCCAGATTAGTTTCCCCGGAAAGATTATTCCTATCTTCACCAAGCTTGGCTGCAATGGTGGGGGCTGCCATGGAAAAGTTGCAGGTCAAAACGGATTCAAACTTTCGCTACTCGGATTCGGTCCGCAAGAGGATCATGAGCACTTAGCGAGTGAAACGAGAGGTCGACGGATTTCATTGGCAAACCCTGATGGCAGCCTTCTGTTGTTGAAAGCCATTAACGCTTCTCCACATGGTGGCGGTCAACGTCTTGAAAAAGACAGCCATGAGTATCGAATCATGCGAAGATGGATCTCGCAGGGTATGCCCTATGGCGATGATGACCCATCGCAGCTCGTTGGCATCGAAGTGATTCCGCAGCATCGACGTATGGCACCTAGCACTTCACAACAACTGACAGTGGTGGCGAAGTATTCTGACGGGTCGATCGAAGACATCACGCGCGCCGCAGTTTTTGAATCCAATGACCCTTCGATGGCATCTGTCAATGATCAAGGTCGGGTGGATCTCAACCAAGTAGTGGGTGACGTTGCGGTGATGACACGATACCAAGGGCATGTGAGCGTCTTTCGTGCCGATATTCCTCTAGATCGAAAACAAGGTGAACCTCGACCGGAGTACGTCGATCCGACGGGCAATCTCGTGGATGAATTGGTTTGGAAAAAACTTGAGTCACTCGGCATACCGACATCGGAAACCTGTGATGACAACACTTTCCTCCGAAGAATCACTCTCGATCTCGCTGGACGTCTACCAACTCTCGAGGAAGTTCAAACCTTTCAAACGAGTGAAGACCCGCTTAAACGCAACGAGGTAATTGAACGGTTGCTCGCGAGTGAAGAGTATGCTGAGTATTTCGCAAGTAAATGGAATTCAATCTTGAGAAATCAACGGCAGGGTGGCGGCCTCCGTTTCGCGTCCCTGGCTTTTCATGATTGGATACGTGAGAGTATTTATCAGAATCGACCCTACGATCAATTTGTTCGGGACATCGTTGCTGCATCCGGTAGCGTTGCGAATCACCCTCCAGTGGTTTGGTACCAACAGGTTCCTGATACCAATCAGCGGATTGAAGATGCGGCTCAACTATTTCTAGGGCAACGTGTGCAATGCGCTCGGTGCCACCATCATCCCTACGAAAAATGGAGCCAAGCTGATTACGCTCAGCTGTCTGCATTCTTTACCACCGTCAGCAAGAAAAACACTGGCGATCCAGCTGAACCAAGTTTCTTTGCACGAATTGGTGGTGCTTCGGCGCGAGATCCTAGCTCGGGAAAAAATCTAGTGCCTGCGGGACTCGATTCAGGTGATTTGCAAATTGCCCCGTACGAAGATCCGCGTGCAGCATTTGCCGATTGGATGACCGATCCAGAGAACCCCTTCTTTGCCAAGGCACTGGTGAATCGCTACTGGAAACACTTCATGGGCCGGGGATTAGTTGAGCCAGAGGATGATCTTCGAGTGACAAATCCACCATCCAATCCAGAATTAATTGAGGGGATGGCAGAACACTTTGTTCGCTACGGTTTCGACACAAAGTCATTGATTCGTTTAATCGTTCAATCCAAAACCTACCAGCTTTCAAATAACGCGAAGCCTGACAACTTGGGTGATAGACGAAGCTATTCACGCTATTATCCGAAGCGACTTCAGGCAGAGGTCCTGTTAGACGCAATCGACCGTGTCACCTTGTCACCGACACGTTTCTCGGGGATGCCTGCTGGCGTTCGAGCTGTTGCGTTACCAGACACAGGATTTGATTCGTACTTCCTAACGGTCTTTGGCCGCCCTCAATCAAGTACGGCCTGTGAGTGCGAGAGATCGCAAGAAGCGAATCTTTCGCAAAGCCTGCACCTTCTTAACTCCGAAGAAATCCAAGGAAAGCTTTCTGCGGAAACTGGCCGAGCCGCACTTTTAGCAAGCGACCCCAGAACCGACACGGATAAAATCAACGAACTCTATATGATCACCCTTGGTCGAAGTCCGAATGAAACGGAAAACCAAGCTTCGATTGCCTACGTTCAAGGGAAAGAAAACAAACGTGAAGCGTATGAGGATTTGATCTGGTCGCTCATCAACTCAAAAGAATTCTTATTCAACCACTAACCATTCTTTTTGATTGCTTCTTTCATCCGACTCGATCAATGCGTTCATTGACGATTCCTGTCAATTAGTCTCAATAAGCCCCGAACCATTTCATGGCTCAAAGTCATCGGCAATCCGTCGCTCTGGTAAATAATACCAAAATATTTGCGTCAATTCCCAGCAGGTTGATCATTGGACTCATGATCCTACTTGCGCAATTCAACGCTGTTGATGCAGTCGCTCAGGTTGAAGTCACCCAACTTTTCGCGCTTTCGCGAACCGGTGGACAACGTGGAACTGCCTTTGAAGTCAGCACCGCACTGGGTAATCATCTCACTGAAATCGATTCGCTTGTATTCTCAAATCCATTAATCACTGCTGAATTAGTAACCTCGGACCCGCGACCTTTCTCAGAAGATCGAGTACCGCAATTTGGACAGTTTCGGGTCAACATTCCTGCTGAGATTGAGCCAGGCAGGTACGAAGTTCGCGCCTCAGGCCGAAATGGTCTATCTAATCCACGATCATTTCTTGTTACCGCTCAGACTCATCAAACCCCCGCATCGCTTTCTCACGACGAGCAGTCACCCACGGAATTACCGCTCAATACCTTTTTGCACGCTGATGCCACTGCTGCGGCAATCGATTTCTTTCGAGTGCAACTTGATCAGCCATCCCGCTTACACGTTGAGATCGTGGCACAACGACTCGATTCGCGAATGATCCCCTCGTGCAAAATCGTGGACTCCAACGGCACTGTGATCAAAAGTTTCCGCGGTGCCGATGGATTTGATGCGACTTGGAAATCAAACGATCCACTGCCAGCGGGTCAGTACACGCTTGAAGTATCTGACTTCATTTATCGTGGCGGCGTTGATTATCACTATCAAATCTTTGCGAGTTTCGATTCAGCAATTCCAATCAATCGAAGCGTCAAACCGTCCGAGGGTCGGCTCCCTGTCGCTTGGGAATCGCGTTCCGTTTCGATGGCAGATTTTCAAGAGAAAGCGATTGCAGATATCGTCCTCTCGGAATCAGATCCAAGTACACCCCCTACCGATGCAATTGAATCAGTCTCGTTACCCTACTTTGGCTTTCACACCTTTAGTGATTTTTCAAAAGATCGATCGTTTGAATTTGACGCGCAACAGGGACAAGTCATTGCGGTTGACGTGATCGCAGATCGACTCGGTGATCCAACCGACGGACGCATCCTTGTTCAACGAATTGAACCTCAAGAATCCAATTCACCCACGCTTCACGATATAGCTAATTTTGACGACAGCCAAGGAATCTCGGACGGAGCACTCAACCTCATCAGCAACGACCCTTCTGGTCTATTCACCGCGCCAGAAAACGCTCGATATCGAGTATCGATACGCGACTTGGACGTCGGCAGCACCTTACAGACTCAAAAACAATTTGTGCTTCGCATCGGGCCACCACAACCTTCCTTCGATTTGGTTGCTTACCGGCCTCATGCTCACTCCGACCTGAACCAATCACAGCCCACTGGGACGCGATTGTTTCGTGGTAGCAAAGAAATCATTCGACTGTTCGCAATTCGTCGCGATGGATGGAGTGGAGCGATTCGAGTGAGTTGCGAAGGGCTTCCCGAAGGAATTTCGGCACCGGAAATTACGATCGCAGCGAATCAAAGTTTTGCTCAAATCCCGATCATTGCTTCAGACCAAGCCCCACAAACACTGAGCCCAATACAACTGGTCGGCCGCAGCGAAGACGGTACCATTGAGCGACAAGCCTCCGCCGTGGTGGTGCAGTGGGGAAAAGGAGGCGGAAGAGATTTTATCCAAACTCGTCAAACGGATTCACTTTGGGTCAAGGTCTCTGAAAATGATCAAATTCCGATTTCCGCGAGTTTCGACACGGCAGAAATCGTGGAGGTAAAAAAGGGCGAGGCGGTAAAAATCCCTTTGCGTCTGCAACGTCAAGAAGGTGGAAAAGCTGCCTGTGTTGCGCGAGCAAGGCATTTCCCCCCTGGTATCAAAGCTGCGGATCTAACGATTCCCGCGGAAAATAACGAAGGTGAGATCGAAATCAAGACAGAACCTGCCGCTGCAACGGGAACTTATTCGCTGTGGCTTCAGGTGGAAACTAAGATAAAGATCCAGCCAAATCCTGACTCCGTTCAACGAGTGCAGGCCTACCGTGATCATCTCGGAAAGTTGCTGGAGGCTCCGGAACAACAAGAACAACTTGAGCCGCTGAAAGCCGCTGTCACCGAAGCAGATAAACTTGTTGAGGCGGCTAAGAACGCCTCCAAAGAAAAAGAAATCACCGTTTTTCTTCCCACCAACATTGCGACGCTCCGCGTCATCGATCCATGATTCGACTTACCTACCTCGTGATGATCGCGACATCCGTCTCCGTTCTCCAACAGGTTGTTCGCGCACAAGAGCTTCCCATTCCAATTGAGGAAGTCCAGACAGACGCCGAAATCATTTTCTCTGAATCCATCATGCCAATGCTGAAAAGGAATTGCCTTGCCTGTCATCACGAGAAGGAAGCAGAGGGGGGACTGATCCTTGAAACCATTGAATCGAGTCACAACGGTGGTGATAGCGGATCAAGTGTTAACATTGATTCTCCTGCCATGAGTCTTCTGCTGACTCGCACTACCGGCGAGGAAGAACCTTTGATGC
>JADHOA010000069.1 GCA_016779185.1 Rubripirellula sp. | reverse complement strand
TCTCGATATCGAAACCGTGATGTCAAAACGGAATCGCTTGGAGAGCAAGCACCTGTGTTTGTGAATCGCTTTGGTAAAAGCCTGACAACTCGAAGCGTTGGGCGGATGCTCGAAAAATACATCAAAGAAACTGGACTCGATTCGCGAACCAGCCCGCATACGCTTCGGCACTCGTTCGCCACACACCTACTCGATCGGGGTGCTGATATTAGAAGTGTGCAGGAACTGCTTGGGCATCAAAGCCTTGCGACGACCCAAATCTACACTCACGTTAGCGCTGCAAACCTTCGACAAGTCTATGAACAGGCTCATCCGAGAGCAGGAAATACTTAGTTAGCAATCGAAAGACTAGTTCCTTATCGCATCTTCTGTTTGCAGCAACGGAATCACAATGCCTTCCACCTAGCGATACCAATCTCGCAACACTTGCGGCTTAACGCCAAAACGAAACGCCAACTGCAAGCACCAATTCTGTAACGTCTGCAAAATCGCACCGCGTTTCCGCCACCGTCGACAATTAACGGTTAATGGCCCCACCAGCAGTTTTGGCTTGGCACGACGTCGCATCTTGAGCGCAAACGCAACATCCTCCATCAGAGGAATCTCTTCAAAGCCTCCCTGCCGTTCAAACTCTTCCCGAAGCACGAAAACGGCTTGGTCCCCAAACGGCACTCTGCGCAGAGAAACACGCAATGCGTTTCCAATTTCAATCAATCGAAAAATGAACTGATCGGAATCGATACGTTGCCTGAAGGCACCCCAAACGACATCCTTTGCATCACCTATTTGCTGCAAGCAACCCTTTGCAAGGCGGTTATCGGCGTGCAAAAAAAGGATCACCTCATGTAACGGGTTTACTAATGCTGCACCAGCATTCAGCTGCACACCACGGCCGGGCAGCGAATGCACGATCTTAGTAGCGCCACTCTTTGTTGCCTCGAGAACTGTTGTATCGCGACTACCGCCATCTACCACAATCACTTCGCCCGCTCCGGCTTCCCACGCAGATTGGATCGCCAACCCAATCTCAGTCTCTTCATTTAGCGTTGGAATGACCACAGAGATTTTGACATTCCTCATTGTATGCCGGTTTCCCGAAGACGAACGTAGGCAAACGGACCCAGTAAAATGAGCGGCATCCAAGCGGCCATCATGGGTGAAAGCAAGTAACCACTGCCCCCCATCGCACCAGAAGCTGTTTTAATCGCAAAAAACACCAACACGGTAACGGACACGGCAGCAATCATCACGAATAGATTGCGTTCATTGCGATTCAAAATCATTGGAAGACCCAACAGGATCAAAATGTAATCAAGCGGCAAACGCACCAGACGTTCATGCAACAAAACGCGCAAAGCCATGCTACTGTGTACCGAGGGATTTCTTACATGGCTTACTAATTCCAAAATCGACGCCATGCGAATCGCCGATTGCTTGGTTTGAAGAAAATCTGGATGGAGAGTCGTGGCAAAAAAACACTGCCCAGGATTAAGCCATGCCTGATCTCTCCCGGTAAGCAAGATGTACCGTCCCTTAAAACCAACTGACTTAAGCTCCTCTACTTGTTCGGGACGCTGGACTCCCTCGATCAAATATCCACTGCCATGCTCTAGACTTGAGTCGTACCAAGTTGCAGTTTCCCCAACCAGTACCTCACCAAATTCAGAGTAGTCACCATCCAAACGAAAATTTGGATCGAGTATTGTTTGTGACTGAGCACGCAGAGCACGACCATCGATCAAAATACGATTCACCGTGTCGTACTGTGCGCGAATCGGCTGCTCATATTCACCTGAAAGATCCTTTGCCTTTAGCAGTAATACGTCGCGATATTGCGGCAACAAGAATTCACGGTTCAGCAGCTGCAAAACGAGCAGTAAAAACGAGGCGATAAGAATCGGCCGAAAAATTCGTCCGTGAGATACGCCCGCTGATAACATCGCGGTCAACTCGCGAGTCCCACGAAGCCAACCAATGGTGAACAAAAACGACATGAGGGCGATGATTGCCCCCGTCCAATCGAACAGTAAAAGAAGGTAGGGTCCGTAGTAGCGACCCATCACCACAATCAAACCACCGTCTTTTTCAGCTTGACGAAGTAGATCCTCCATACTCGTAAATGCATGAAAGACGACGAAAATCCCAGCCAGCGAACAGAAACAAATGATCACTGTGCGAAGAAAAAGCGTCAGAACGTAACGGTCGATTTTCGTCACTCGGTGATTTTTCCTCTGGTCATGATGACTGATGAATTGCTGCGCACTTTTGAAAGCCGAGTTGAGATTCGCCAATATCACGACAATCAGCAAGACAACAAAACTGACAAGACGGGGAATATCGGCAATTTGACAGATTCAAATCAAGACCGCTGTGGGATGCGACCCGACTACCAACTCGACTTGATCAAAATAAGGTAGGCCGTTCGAATGACTAAATCGCACTGGCTTAGATTAAAACGTCCTAAGTGCAACTTGGGTAAACCACCTGTTTTTCCGTCGCATTCGACTTGAAAGTCTATTTTTCCATGGTGAAACTTCCGCAGATCAACATTCACGCTTCTCTGATCCTTGGTGTATTTGCTAGCACATTTGCATTATTCCCAGCCTGCGACAGAACTCAGGAACAAGCTAAATCGAGTGCTGGATCAGAAGAGACGGTGTACGGATCAAACCGATCCGTAGCAAACCTACAGGGCAACGCCACTCTTCAACAACTTGCTGAGCAAAAGTCAGGCCTTGGAGACGCTGGTCAGAATGACGCAAGTGCTTTAGATGCGTCAGATGCCGAAATCCTCTCAAAGCCTAGTGCCGATGCGGTCGACTCGTCCCAAGGAGACCGTTCCACGAGCGAAGATAAACCGCCGAACTCGACCGTTCGAGAAATCAAACCAGTCAGTGGCGCTGCCAATCTCAGCGAA
This sequence comes from Rubripirellula sp., assembly GCA_016779185.1. Classification (GTDB taxonomy): domain Bacteria; phylum Planctomycetota; class Planctomycetia; order Pirellulales; family Pirellulaceae; genus Rubripirellula. The sequence goes on along the minus strand of JADHOA010000069.1, from coordinate 11,033 downwards.
AACTGGTCGCCACAAAAGCTAATCGATTTTCTTGCAATTACTGATCGCGACATGCAGGACATCTGGGGACGGATGCAACAAATTCAAGGGGGGCGGGAAGAACTGATGCGAGTGGCGAAGCTGAAGCTCAAAGCGTCGGAGCAACTGCGGAAACACCAAGAAGCGACTCCATCCCAACAGGCACTGGGAGCTCGGGGAGAACTTCAGGCATTGTCGCACCTTGCCTCTTTCAACGATGTAAACGCATCTAAGAAACTCAAAGACATTGCGTTAGCCAATCTAAGCTCCACCGATACAAGCATTGTGTCCGACAGCAGATTAGTTTTGATTGGATTCGCACTCGAAGGCCTCAGGCAAGGAAAAGAACAATCGAAATCCGAACTCATGAACTACTTGCTGAATATTTCAAAAGAGATAGCGGCTAACGATGTTCCCACGCTAATGGTTTTAGGACAAGCAAGGGACACCCTTGCAGCTTACGGGGAACGGGAACTTGCCAATCAAGTCCGCAATAAAATCCTCGAACTATATCAGGACTCATCGAACCCAGACCTGCGTACCGCAGCAAACGACCTAGCAAACCATGTTTACTACGACGAGATCGAGACACTTTTGGATGCCGCACGCAACGGATCTTTGATTGATCTGAATCAGTGGGAAGTAGCCGTGAACACGCTCATCCAACAGGCAGGCGATATGAGTTGCATGCAGTACCTGGCCAGTGCCGCATTGCAACTTGAGGGACTGAACCAAAATAAGGCAGTGGCGTTAACGTTTCGTCTTCTTCAATCTTCATTCAAAGATCCAAAGGCTGAAACAACGCAAGAAATCGAAATCGCCTTAAAGGCCTACACATCCCGTCAAAATATCATCGGAGAAACATTTTCGTTTAACCTACCTGTGGTCAAACAAGAACCACTCAAGAAAAGTGAGTATGAGGGAAAAGTGATCATCGTCCCATTTTGGACAGTCATGCTTCCTGAATCCCTGCAACTGATGAAAATGCTGGAATCGATTCGAGATAAACAAGGCGACCAAGTCGCAATTTTAGGAATCAACCTCGATAGTGATGAAGAATTACTCCACGAGTTCCTCCAGCAAAACCAGCTCCCTTTTCAAAATCTCCATGCAAAACCATCGGTATCAAACGATGGCGTAAATGATATGGCGATTAAATTCGGAATCACGTCGATGCCATTTCTTGCGATTATTGATCAAAACCAGAAAGTTGCTGCGATCAACTTTACCGGCCAAGGGGTAGAAGAAATCGTTGTGCGATTGATACAACAAAAAAACACACCCAAAAATAGTGAGCGGGAACTGATTCAGTAACACGCTCTACAATCAATTGCTGCTCAATCCATAGCGTCTATCCTCATGACCGCTTATCTCGACCGGATAAAGCTTAACCAATCTTCAAGCCTCACCGGGCTGATTCCAGAGGAACGATCGTGTTGACAAACGACGCCACGTACCGCATAGCAGTCGGGACGAACTCCCTTAGAATCCAATCGTTTGACTTGTGATTTAGTAATTGATCCGGCAATCGCAAACCACATTTTCTGGTCACTTGTTAGTTGTCGTAATTCAGCCAGCGACTCGGTAGTCAAAAAGTCCAGGGACGTTCGACCGTCCTTGGTGTAGGTATCAACGAGACACCTTTTGAATCCATGCTTTGCGGCAAGTTGAAAAACTTGTTGAGGGTGAAGCGAATTGGCCAATTGCCAGTCAGCATAAGCAACCGCAACCAACTCAATTTGCTCGTGAAGCCTTGCTCTCACCTCGCTCCATAAATGAACGAGTTTGTTCGGGGATGCGCACTCAGATGGCCCAGCTTTTGCAAATCGAAACACACGGGGCAGCAACGCAGCAACTTGCAAAGCCTGCAATCCCTCACCCAAAGCAGCGGAAAGAAGCGGGGAGCGACTCGGTGACGGCATGGGGTTGCCTTCCGTCCACTTTGAATACTGCTCAGCCACTGCCACCCAAATCGCCGGTGTCGTCGGTGCCAAGGGTCCTAGGTTTGGATCTTTTAAATCAACAATCTCAACCTCTGACCGGATCACCGAATCGAACTCACTGAGACTTTGTACGCTAATTAAACAATCCACGCTGCCATGACTCTCTAACGACTCAAATAATGCCCGGTGGGCGAATTAGAATTTTTTTATTGAACGCTCAACAACTGGAACAAAGACAACGGATTATAAAGATTTGTGTTTCACAAAAATGGCATCTACCGGCTCGTGCCGGAAGATAGGTAAAAAGTTAGCGAGAGCGTAGGATTAAACGATGAAAAAAAACTGGCGATGAAATTGCGGGTATAGGTCGGTAAACGGTTGGCTGAAAATAGCTAGTCAAGGTAGATTAAGGGTGACAAAGAGTTCCTTTCTTTCTGCCCCGCGCTAGGTTAACGTTGCAATACGAGTCCATCAATACAGCAGATGAATTGCAAGAATTTTGCAATTCCCTATCCGACGAACCGGTAATCGCATTCGATACCGAATTTGTATCGGACGACACCTATCGACCGCAGCTATGCCTCATTCAGGTTGCCACGCCCAAGACTCTGGCAATCATTGATCCGCTAAGCGTTGAAAACACCATTCCATTTTGGGATTTGCTCGCATCCTCGGGCAGAACCGTGGTCGCGCACGCGGCGAGAGAGGAATCGCGATTCTGCTATCGCTTTAGCGGCAAACCAATTGAAGGTCTTTTTGACACGCAATTGGCTGCTGGATTTGTAGGAATGGAATATCCAGCCTCACTCGCCACACTCGTTCAAAAGCTGGTGAATAAGGTCCTACCCAAAGGGGAAACCCGAACCGATTGGTCGAGACGACCGCTCTCTAAAGCTCAAATTGAGTATGCACTTCATGACGTAATCGATCTAATTGAGATGTATCAGCAACTCGATAGCGAAGTGATCAAGCTAGACCGAAGATCGTGGCTTGATGAGGAGAGCGACCGACTACAGCAGAAAGTCATTGATGGCGAAACAAAAGAAAATTGGCGCCGAGTCAGTGGAGCCTCAGGAATGAAGCCGCGGCAACTCGAAATCATTCGCCACCTTTGGCGATGGCGAGAGCAAGAGGCGAAAAAACGCGACCGTTTACCGAAAAGGATTTTACGAGATGACCTAATGGTAGAACTAGCGCGTCGCGGCATCACCGACCAACGTAAAATCAAGGATATCCGCGGTATGGAACGCCGGAGTCTCGCTGACCACTACGAAGCCATCTCCTCGGCGATTCAAGCTGGGCTAAATACTCCAGAACACGAATTACCTCGAAGACCTCGAGGAATGCGCCGAGTCGTCTCACCAATGCTGAGCCAATTTCTTTCTACTTCCATCGCATGCATTAGTCGGCAACAGAAACTGGCGCCGCCGATCGTCGGTAACGCGGATGACGTTCGTGAACTTTTGGGTTACGAACTGGACCGAAGGGAAAACGATTCCCTACCCGCGCTGCTCAATGGTTGGAGAGGTGAAATTGTCGGCAAAGCATTTCGCAAGATCCTTGCCGGTGAACTTGCGATTCGAGTGGCGGATGTTCGCGAAACTCAGCCTTTAGAGTTCATCGACGCCTGATCGATTCTCAACAAATTAACGCTTTAAAACCGGTCAGTTCATTTCACTGAATCGACCCGCAATTTTCAGAAGGCAGGTCTTTCTAAATGAAAACCTCCCACGATGAATTGCAAAACAGATCCACCGGGGAGATTTGTCGATTCTCAGCAAGCTCGCATCACGAGTTGCGATTCCTCGTCTAGCGACGCAATCGCTCGGAACTCCGACGACTGACACGTTCGCCCTCTGGACTCATGTAATGCGTTGCTTCCTCAGCAACCAAAACCGTATCGCCCGATCGAATTTCTGCACGGAATCGGTGATGACCTGGACGATCGGCTTGAGCGATCACTTTAACTCGGATCTCTTCTCCAGCACCAATTTTTGGAATGGCATCAAACAATACCTGACCGGTCATCACCTCACCACTTTGTCCTTCGATTCGATGAGGCTCAACACCATGACTGAACTGAGCAATCGCACGAACATCGGTTGCCTCTTTGCTTCCTCGGTTTCGGATGATGATTTCATAAGGGACATCCGTTCCAATCGGAGCAGGTGCAACGGGGTCACTGACGGTAAGAACCAAGTCAGCAATTGACTCCACTCGTGTCGCGATGGAAACCGCTGCGGCACCGGCGGCAGTACCGCGGCAATCAAAAGTAAAGAGGTGTTCGCCGGTTCTATCCATGTTGCATTGGAACTGATAAGTTCGAACTGCTCCGGGTGGCAATTGCTCCAAATCCCAACGCAAAAGTTGGTCTTCTTGTTCCGCACCCTCAATCCCCCCAAGGTAATTCACTCCCGAGGGCAGTCTTAGACTTGCTTGAATTTGATCGCTGGAGGCGTTTCCGTGGTTCTGAAGCTGCAAGCTGTAAAGACCCTCAGTGTTTTGGTATTTCACTTGTGGGCCAGTAAGAACTGCCTCAAGTTTCGCCGCAGCGACGCTAATGGTCTTTTCAGCTTCAGCTCGCAATGCCAAATCGCCCGCTGCAAGACCGTGAATTTTCAGATCGCCATGATCTTTTGCAGTCAACTCAATATCAAACTGAGCTTCCTTACCGGGTGGAATATCACCGATTCTCTGTGTTTGAGGCGTAGCCGAGTTCGGAGACAAAGTGAACGACACGTTTGACGCCGTTCCATTACCCGGATTAAGCACGCGTACTTTGTAGGTTTGCGACTCGCCGAACACAACTTCGTCTGGTCCCTCGATAGTGAGGTTTAATCGTGGCTCGCGAACTTGCACTCGGGCAACGCTCTTTTGCGGAAGCAGTGTCCAATCGATATCGAGATCATAAGTACCACTGCGTGATGCAACGAGTTTTAGCTTCATCGTTTCCGAAGCACCCGCGGGTAATCTGCCGATTTCCCATATCAAACGCTCTGCACTACCTTCTTTGACATTCCCTATCTCACCTCGACTGGCAACTTGCCCACGTAGGTCTGCCCATTCAGGAAGCATGGCTCGAATGAGCACCCCATCTGCATCAATCTGACCGCGATTTTCAACAACAATTGCGTATTCAGCATCTTGTCGAATCATGATCGAATCGGGACCTTTCGTGGTGACTCGAATGCCTGGTAACTCCGAAGTGGTTCCTGTCTCTTTGCCGGCATTGCCAGCTTGGCCTCGCATTTGATTTGTCGAATCATCAGCGGAAGGGTGTACACCAAAGTCAGGGGTCTTGGGTGGCGAGAGTTGCATTGACTCTGATTCACTCGAACCCGCCAAACCACTGGCAATATCAACAGACTGTCCACGAAGATCGTTCGAGCTAGAAATGGGTTCGCTTGGTAAGCGATCAGCAGCGACAGATGCTCGCGGCATCGCAGGACTCCCCACCGCAGCCTCAGATGCCTCTTGGTCTGCAACCACTTCGGCGGATTCCTGATCACTTACATTGTCTTCGCCAGAACTCTTGGTTTCTGCACTTTCCGTTTCCTGCTCACTCGCCTCAGCCTCCGTTCGGATTGAGACAGCAGTTACCGATAGTTTTCTACTATCCTCCTTGGGTGACGCTACTTCTGACTTTTCAACGCTACCATTTTCATCTGATAAATCTTCCGACGAAACGGTCGCTGGTGGCAGCGGTTGCAAATCATCGGCCTCGCGCTCGGCAGCTTCATTAACTGTCACGGGTGTGTGCGGGGTGGAAGTGTCACTCTGTGTTGCCAGTGGCTTACGTGTCACCTTTGGCACAAGATCAACGACTCGCTCAAGTGATTTCTGAGCTTCTGATCTCGCGGCTTCAGGGGATCCAATCGATGCCGAGTTGCTGGAATTCGTTAGAGACGCAGCGGTACGCCGTGAACTACGACGAGTGCTAGTTTCAATTGATTCCAATTCAGAGGATTGCGAAACTGCGATCGTGGGTCGACTTGGAACGGTAGGCTGAGTAGCTGGCGTAGGATTAGAGGTTGGTGGTGCTGGCAATGTGATTTCCGAAACCGCCTGACGAGGCTGAGGAGAATCCAACGAGTCTCGCATCGGTATAGCTATAGCACTTGGATCTGGGTCACTGAGTGGCACAGAAGTTTGGCGTTCATTCACTTGATTGGGTGAGTGATAGGGAATACCACTCCAATCCGCTTTGGACTGCTGAGTCGTTGCCTGCGTTGAAACGGGCTGAACAGAAGAGCTGGATATATCAGACCGCATCGAAGGTGGCATTGGCACCTTCGAATTTGATGCTGGCGTTTTTGTTGGTTTTGCAGGAGGTGCAGATTCAGATGTGCTACCGACCCCGAAAACTGAACCAAGTAACCCGCCAGAAGCGGAAGAACCAGAGCTTGAAGTCCCCGAGCTCATTGCCCCCGTAAAAACTTGTAAAAGTCCTGACTTTGCCGCCCGGGGCGTCTCATTTGCCGCAACTTGCAAGATTTTTGCGGCGGTGTCGCCCCGCATAGTCGCCTGTTGCAGGCCCGATTGCTGAGCATTTATCAAGCTAGTTGTCAGGCAAAGTACAGGAAAAGCGATGGTTTTCGAAGCAAAACACAGGGTGCGTCTGACGCGGTCCATGCGTATCTCTCGTGTAAAAGTATCGAGTTAAAACATCCTATCGTGGTATCGGCTGAGTAAACACAACGCATTGAATCAAATTTTCCGATTGTGCGGCTTGCACCAAAAATAACAGCGGTACCATTTTCAAAACGAAGGGATTTACGAGCAAAAAACGTTCATCAAACAGTGCGAAATCCGACTTAACTTCTTAATTTCATAATTCCTAATCAATGTTTTCCTCAACCAAGAGGTATTGCTATCTATTCATGAGAAGACAGTGGCTAGAATTGGCGACGCATTTCATTTCTAACTTGAAGCTAGAGGGATTGGATGAGTCGTCGGGAAAAGATTGAAGCAATGCTAGCTGAAGACCCAAGTGATACCTTTCTCCGGTACAGCTTGGCGATGGAACATCGCAGTGAAGGCAATTCATTGCAAAGTTTAGAAATTCTGGATGCGTTGGTGAACGAATCGCCCGCTTGTGTACCGGCATTCTTCATGGCGGCGCAGCAACTATCGGATCAAGGACGGATTGAGGATGCTCGTGATTACCTGAGAAGAGGAATAGACGAAGCTAGAAATCAAGGTGATGCCCATGCCGCCGCCGAAATGAGCGAACTGCTTTCTTCACTTGGTGAATTCGGAGAAATTTAGCCCCGAGCGCACTCCTAAGCAGAGAATCAAAAACGTCGCCTTCGGGTGGTACACGAGAAACTGGCTAACGATGTCTCGAATCAACGCTTGGGAAACAGAGGTAAACCAACGACGGCGGAAGCGATCACAAGACGATCAATCTTTGAGACATCGCTTTTTTGATATCATTTGGTGAATGATCTCATTTTTGATCAATCAGACGCGATCCTCGAGAACACAAAAACTCATTCTGGTGAACAATGCGATATGCTTCCTGAGTTAGGCAAGTGAGTACCGAACAAACCACCGCCATCGTCCTGAGGACGGTGGAATTTAGCGAAACGAGCCTGATTGTCACCCTTCTTACCAAAGATTTGGGGCAGGTTTCCGCGATTGCAAAAGGAGCACGTCGGCCCAAGGGCCCATTTGAAGGCTCGCTGGACCTGCTTGCTGTCTGTCGTGTGGTCATCATTCGAAAAAATAACGACAGTCTCGACATCCTTACCGAAGCAAAACTCCATCGCCGATTCCGCGGAGCAGATCGATCGCTGGAGAGATTATACGGTGGTTACTATGTCGCCGAGATGCTGCGTCTGCTATTAGATGACCATGCGGATCATCCTGATGTTTATGACCTGACCATTAAAGTGCTTCAGCAACTTGACGGAACCGGTCCCGTGGCGTCTTCGCTAGCATTCTTTGACCTGCAAATTCTAAGAATGCTCGGACACGCTCCGAGCACGGAATCGTGTATCGATTGTGGAACAAGTTTGAGCCTTGAAGCTCGAATACCGTTTGCGATTGAAGGTGGAGGAATTGTTTGCCGGTCTTGTCGTTCAAGACAACGATCGATCGTGATGGTTCGAGCTGAAACCATGAGGCTGATCAACGTAATCCAGAATCCAAACTTAGATGCCCCTATTCCTATTTCGAATAACCACTACGGTGAATTGAGAAGCGTGCTCAATCGCTACATTCAAAACGTGCTAGGAAGACTCCCAAGGATGCAAGCCTTCCTTCCCATGATTGCCAAAAACGAATTCATCGCATGATGCGAGGACAAACACGTATGTTTATTGATACTAACCGATCGATTAAACGCATCTGCCAATCTAGGTCGGTGTCGACAGTGCTTCGGATGGCGGTGATCGCGGGATCGATTGGGAATGCAGGGTGTACAACTTTCGCGAGCCCGAATCCACTTTTATCAGATTCGGCCATCGGAATCACCCTAAGTGACCAGGGTGATAGCACTTCAAATGAAGTAATTTCAGCGCGGTCAACTGAAACCGCGGAAAATCGGATCGAGCCGATCGAGCAGGTAATGCAGGTCAGCAGCGATCAGCCAAATGAAACACCAAATCCGCTTACGTTGACAGAAAAGAGTCAGCATTTTTTCAATCGACTCTCTGGAAAACAGCAAGAAAATTCGCAGCAGGCACAGCAATGGTACCAAAGAGCTAATCGAGATTTTGAGATTGCAGCAAAGCAACCAAGAGAGCAAGCGAAAGTAACATTTGAAGGAGCGGCCGAACTCTTTGAATACGCGGGAAAGCTATCTGTTGGATCGGCGCTCCAACAAGATGCGATGTTCATGCAGGGAGAAAGCCTCTTCTTTGCAGACCGCTTGGTAGCAGCATCCGATGTGTATGAAAGATTGCAGAAGGATTTTCCTCGGAACCGTCATATCGACAAAGTTGCAGCGAGATTATTTTCCATTAGCCAATACTGGATTGAAGTCGCCAAGGTGAAGGAAGGCAACTGGAATTCGGTCAACTTAACCGATCCGAAATACCCTAGGCTTGATGTTGATGGGCACGCGATTCGCGTACTTGATCAAATAAGATTTGATGATCCAACGGGTCGCCTTGCCGATGACGCGACTCTAGCTGCCGCAGTGGAATATGTCCGACAAGGTAAATTCCAAGAAGCCGACGAATTCCTGCTGGACTTGCGAGAAACGTTTTCCGATAGCGAGCACCTTTTCATTGCTCATATGCTTGGAATCACAGTGAAATTACAAACGTACCGTGGTCCCAAGTACAGCGGACTAGCCCTAGAAGAAGCAGAGAAACTGGTTGAACAGACCCGACAAAGATTCCCTGACAAGCTCGCATCGACTGAAGACGACTTCGGCCAACGGCTTGAGCAATCGGCAGCCAAGATTGCCTTTCTTCAAGCGGAGCGGTTGAGATATCGAGCCGAGTACCGAGAAAAACGCAAAGAATTCGGCGCAGCAAGATACTACTACAACCAGTTACTAACCAAATACCCGGAAACCCCTCACGCTGACAACGCACGCGAACGCCTAGAAGCAACAGACAAGAAACCTCGAAAACCAGCACAGCGACTCTCGTGGCTGACGACGATCTTCCCCGACTCGACGGCGCACGAAGCACCTCTAGAACTTAATCGCCCAGCAGAAGGCGGTTCAGAATCCGGTAAAACTTTACTTCGTTGAGTCTAGCAAAATTATCCCGTCGCTAAGACGAACCAAGTCCATGTATCAACCATCGCCACGACCGAAATCGTCTCGAGACAACGCGATCAAGCAACTTGCCATCTTGTTGCTGCTAGCGTTACCGGGATGTGCATCGTATCAATTTGGCGCAGCGTCGATGTTTCAACCTGGTATCCGAACGGTTCACGTCCCCATTGTTAAAAACGAAACCTTTCGGCATGACCTTGGAGTTCGCCTCAGCGAAGCAATCGTCAAAGAGATTGATCGCAGAACTCCCTATAAAGTTACCGGTAATCCAAACGCTGATAGCGTCTTAACGGTCACGGTGACGCACGAAACAAAAAGAGTCTTATCCGAAACCAATGACGATGACCCACGAGCTTTGGATGCGATTATCACCGCCACTGCGAAGTGGACGTCACGTAGTGGTGAACAGCTAATGCTAAACAATATCTCTGCGGATGAAGACTTTATGATGAGTTTTGGCCAAAACTCACGATTCGTACCGGAAGGAGGCCAGTCGGTTGCAACAGCTACTCAAGAATCGATTGAGAAGCTCGCTGCTAGAATCGTCTCGCAAATGGAAATGAGATGGTGAGTGAACTAGTCTGGGATATCGGCCGACGCAAAATCCGAATGAGTGACGGCCCAATGGTTATGGGAATCCTGAATGTCACACCCGACAGTTTTTCCGATGGCGGAAGACATTTCCAAACAAGCAATGCAATCTCCGCTGCTTTGAAAATGGAAGATGATGGAGCGGCGATCATCGACATTGGTGGCGAGAGCACGCGTCCATACAGCGCCCCAGTTTCTGAAGAAGAAGAACTACGCCGCGTGATACCGGTGATTGAAGCCTTGACCAAAAGAGTCGATACACCTCTGAGTATCGACACAAGCAAAGCTCGCGTTGCAGAAGAGGCTGTTGCTGCAGGGGCAGAAATCATCAACGACGTAACGGGTTTACAGGGTGACCCGCGAATGCCCTCGGTGGTCACGCAAAATCAAATTGGCGTGTGCGTCATGCATATGCAGGGAACGCCCCAAACGATGCAAGACAACCCGACCTACCACGATGTGGTCGAAGAGATCAAACAGTATCTCACCGCACGACTTGATGCTTGCTTAGGACTAGGCATTCCCAAAGAAAGAATCTGTTTGGACCCTGGTATCGGCTTTGGGAAAACTCACGAGCATAATCTTGAATTAGTTCGCAACGCGGACCAATTCCTCGCAGCGGGGACACCGATACTGGTTGGCCATTCCCGCAAAGGATTCATTGGGCATTTGCTTGGAGACAAAGAAGCTGATCGGACGGCAGCGACACTCGCCGTTTCACTAGCGTTGGCAGCCCGAGGCGTCCA
>JADHOA010000068.1 GCA_016779185.1 Rubripirellula sp. | reverse complement strand
GGAATTCAGGAATTCACCCTTACCATTCCAGAGGCGCCCACGGGAATAACGGGCGGGCAACTGAGTTACACTTCATCGCTGGCAGCATTTGGTGCGAATTCAACTGGGGAAATTCGAAACGCTTTGCTCGCTTTCGGCTACACGACCGGGCAGTTTGAAGTGAGCACTTTGGATTTTGGAGTCGGGGGAGATTTAGGCTACCAGATCCATTGGATTGGTGATGAGTTTGGTAACGTTGATCTTCCCAACATTGCAGTCGATGTTGTGGAAACAAATCCAGCGGATAACGTTCCAACCCAGACTGTCGAGTTTGCACCCTTTTTGGCGGATGGAATCACCCCAAACCCTGATGCGGTTCGGTTTAATCTGAACACTTATAGTCGAACTTTCAATCCTACGGTACCGAATCCGTCGGGTGAGCAATTCTATGCCTCTCAGAATCGCGGAACTTTTGATTCGTCGACCGGTTTCGATGAAGTGGGTGGGTTAGGTCTTGTTCCGTTGGAAGGTGGTGGTATTCCGGACCTTACCGACGACGGTTCTTTTGACCAGCCATTTGATGCGTTTAGCCTGCGGGTCTATCTCAAATCAGCGGTCACTGACTTCATCGTCAGCGTGAACCCCGGTGAAGATACCGAGGCGATGTTGCTGTATGGACGTGATGAAGCGGTACCACAAGATTTCGTGTTGGTAGAGAGCGTCGACACCAATGGGAACGGAACTGCTCAGGTGGTTTTCAACGCAACGGTGAACGCACCGGGAGTGCTTGCGTTTGATCCAGCGACAATAAGCGTGGACGAAGATGCGGGCGTTGCTTCCTTGACCGTTACCAGAACGGATGGCTCGGTCGGCGCCGTATCTGTTAATTACGCGACGGTAGCTGGTTCGGCCGAGGCTGCCACAGATTTTAACGTCGCCGCTGGTACACTTAATTTTGCTGATGGTGAGGTCACGAAGACGCTCAACATTCCGATTATCAATGATACGGAAATTGAAGCGAGTGAGACTTTCACCGTTGTGTTGAGCAATCCTACTGGTGGGGCTACGCTTGGAACTGCCTCAACCGCAACGATCACCATCAATGATGATGAGGTGGCTGTACCCGGTGAATTTAATTTGAACGTCTCCACCATCGACGTGAACGAAGATGCTGGCACTTTGACTTTGACGGTGGACCGCACCGGCGGAAGCGACGGTCAGGTCGCGGTTACCTATACAACTGCCAATGGTACCGCAACAGCAGGTAACGATTACACTGAGACATCCGGTTCACTGATTTACCAAGACGGTGAAGTTACGAAAACAATCGTGATCCCTATCTTGGATGATTCCGATTTTGAGGGGAACGAGACCTTCACGGTAACCCTGTCTAATCCTCTTGGTGGAGCAACCATCGGTACGGGGCAAACTACCGTCACCATTATCGATAACGACATTCTTTTGCCAGGAGTTTTGTCGCTTAGTTCTGCAACTGCGTCGGTCAACGAAGACGCGGGTACGTTGGTTCTCACCGTTCAAAGAACCGGTGGATCCGATGGTGAAGTGACGGTTGACTACTCGACCAACCCAGGGACAGCAATTGCAGGGACGGACTACACAACCACCGCAGGCACACTGACGTTCGGCGATGGGGAAACATCCAAGAACATTGTCGTTCCGATTCTGGATGATACCGAGATTGATCCTAATGAAACGTTTACCGTGGTGTTGTCCAACGCGCAGGGTGGAGCGTCTTTGGGAACGACAGTCACAACGACAGTGACAATCGTCGATGATGAGCAACCAGGCGTGCTGGCGTTTTCCCAGTCTTCAGAAAGCGTTAATGAAGATGATGGAACGGTTACCCTGACAGTACTCAGAAGTGGCGGGTCAGATGGGATCGTAACGGTAAATTACGCGACGGCAAACGGAACCGCTGATGGAGGACAAGATTACACCGCAAAAACCGGCTCTCTGACTTTTGCTGATGGAGAGACCTCGAAACAAATCATCATCGATATCACTGATGACATTCTCATTGAGTCGAATGAAACTTTTTCGGTTTCCTTGACTACACCGGGAGGTGGGGCGAGCTTGGGGACGCCTGCTACTGTTACCGTTACGATCGTCGAAGATGATGTTCCCGGGACACTAGCTTTCAGCACCGGAACGGCGAGCGTCAGTGAGGATGGTGGAACGGTTGTTCTAACCGTCAACCGAACAAGCGGAAACGACGGGGTGGTCTCGATTGACTACGCTACACTTGATGGTACCGCGATTGCGGGTCAAGACTATACCGCTGCCTCGGGAACACTCACCTTCGGGAATGGAATCACGACGCAGACCATCACCATTGATATCACTGATAACTCGGTCATTAATAATGACAAGGTGTTTTCAGTTCAGTTGTCGAATGAGACCGGAGGCGCGAGTTTGGGTTCGCCAAGCGTCGTTAGTGTTACCATTCTTGAGAATGACATTGAGTTATTTTTTGACCCGTCTTCTGTGTCAGTGAATGAGAACGCAGGTACTGCATCGCTTAGCGTTAAGCGAATTGGTGACGTTGACGCCGAAGTGACCGTAGACTTCTCTACCGCTGATGGAACCGCAATCGCAGGTTCTGACTACACCTCTGCTTCTGGTTCACTCACTTTTGCGGCGGGAGTTTCGACCCAAAGTGTGACAGTAAGTCTGATAAATGATAACCAAGAAGAGGCTGGCGAATCATTTAATGTCAATTTAGCCAACCCATCAGGTGTGGCAGAACTTGGTGCAGCCTCCTCTGCGACCGTGAATATCACGAACGATGACGTGGCAGGAACTCTTTCGATTCAGAGTGCTGCAACGGTCACGGAAAAAGACGGTACGGTGACACTTACTGTCACGCGAGCGAATGGTAGCGATGGTAATATTTCCGTTGATTTTACGACGATTGACGGTACCGCCCTTGCAGGTCTAGATTACACCGCAGCCAGCGGCACGCTTAACTTTGAACACAATGAACTTTCAAAAACGATCGACGTCGTTATCCTCGACGATATTCTCGGAAGTGAAGTAGATGAGACATTCTCCGTTGTCTTGTCCAACGCGACTGAGGGTGCGGATCTAAACGTTACGACGTCGGTTGTAACGATTCAGAATGTTAATGAGGCTCCCACCACGACCCCTGTTGTCGTTCCAGCTCAAAGTGAAGAGAACCCAGAATTTACCGTCACGCAAGCCGATTTGATCGCGAACGCACTCGATCGCGAAAGCGATAGTTTGTCTGTTGCGAATTTCGTGAGATTATCTGGTGATGGCAGAGGTGTTGTGGCTAACACTAATTCGTTGACAGTAACCCCTGGCGACTACGGCTATCTGGAGGATGGCCAATCCGCTGTGATTGTTTACTCCTACGATATCTCGGATGGGCGCAACACGGTTAGCAACACGGTGACGATTACCATTACCGGTTTCAATGACGCACCGATCGCTGTGGATGACATTAATGTCATCGCCTTCAAGGGAGCGACCTCAAATATTCGCGTACTTGATAACGACAATGCAGGTGATGGGGAAACGCAAACGTTGATCATCACCAGTGCTAGCTCGGCGAACGGTGTTGTTGAGATCAAAGCCGATGGAACGCTCGACTTCACACCAGCAGAAGGCTTCCTCGGTGCAACGACGATTGATTACACCATTAGTGATTCGCAAGGTAAGACTGCTAATGCAGTCGTATATGTGGAGGTCAAGGATTTCTTGCCATCGTCGGTTAGTGGCTATGTGTTCATTGACGAGGTGGAAAACTCTGCAACTGATATTGCGGCTGGTGCGACACCCATTCGCAACGGAGAGAAAGATGCTGATGAGCAAGGATTAACAGGTGCATTGATCTCTCTTTACTCGGCCGCAGCGGATAATGTGACTGGTGAAGTAATAGAAGATACAACGCTCACCGATACCGATGGCATGTACTCATTCGGTAACCTTGCACCTGGAACCTATTCCATTACCTATCAGGCGACCGACGCGGTATTGTTTATTGGGCAAGCAACCATTGTCCATGAGATACAGGCCGCCGGTGGTGTGGATTCATCTGGGCTGGATTTTGCACTTCTATCTCTGGCTGGCCAGGTTGATATCCTTGCTTCGTCCTACTACTACCGCGATGGTGGAGTGGTCAGTTTGGATAGCAACGGAGTGCAGGAGTTCGTTACCTCACTTGATGGTTATAATGCGGATGTAAAATTCGTAGAGTTTGCGTTGAGTGATTCGAAGGATTCCGCGTTGTTGACTCTGGTAGAGGATGATGGAGACGTGATGACTGCATTGCTCTCCAAACGCGATTTCCGGTTATTCGGTGATTCTGCATTTTTCTTCAAGAGTCAGAGCGAGTTAACCTACTTGAACGCAATTGAGATAGCAGATCTGTCTTCGGACTATCCAAGCTACAGAGATGCTGTTGATCAAGTACTTGCGGATATGTAGTGACGATCTGCTTGATAGCGGTTCGAATTTCAATCGTCTATCGATCCGCAAAACAGTCGCGACGATAGTAGGCATCGTGGCAAAGTTTTCACTTGGTTTTGGCCTTTGAGTCGATCCAGATTTGATTGCACGGTCTTTGTCGTTCACATGATACTGATTCTCGTTAGACGATTTCGACTGACCGTGCTAGCCGTTTGGCGGTCGAGACAGTCATCTTTGTGCTCGGGTTTTCAGCGGTTGCATCACTGACTTTAGAATCGCGAATGTTTTGCCCATGCATATCATCCGTTTGCGAAAGCCATGGTCTATCGCCGATCATCATGGCACAACAATCGAGTCAGTCGATATTCCCGAATCCGAAGATCTATCCGTTGCCGATGCAAGAGAGGCTCGTGATTACTTCCGCAAGTTTAATGCAACTCAACCGTTGTTGACATCACGTGTGGGGTTGAGGCTAGGTGGTTGGTCTGGAAGGCTAGTCGGGATTACGGTGAATCAGCACAAGCTAGTCGTGACATCGGTTTCGAGCGGCGGAGTTGTCGCTGGGTTAACCGGATTGCTCACGGAATATAACGAGATCAAGATCTCGCTTGTCAGCGACGGCGAAGTAAGGCCAAGGCTTACAGGGGAAGTCGTTTTGGAAGTTTGTGATCAAGACGAGTGACATTAGAAAGCGTCGCAAACTTATTTGCATTAGCCAGTTCAAGATCATCTCATTTGTCTTTCGGCCGAGAATTTTATTCATCTCAGATGGCGTCTTGTGTCTTTTGGAAGTGCGATACTGCATACTTAGCAGGTGCTGAGGTGTGCGATTGGTTTCGCTCACGGACTAATTCAGTGGTGGATGTCACAAGGGCGTGTGGAATCGATGGTAGACGAAGTTTTCAATGACAGATCGGTTGCAGTGGTCACCGGCGCCTCATCGGGACTCGGGTATGCCGTGGCCTCTCTTTTCGCTCAGACGGGCTACCAAGTGGTGTTAGTGGGTCGAGATCCATCCAGGGTGACTGCAGCTATCGAGAGGTTCCCGCTGGATATCGCACCATTTGCTTCTGGTTACGCTTGTGATGTTACAGATCAAAACGATGTTCAAAAGCTTTTTGAGTTTGTTAAAATCCAGTACGGAAAGCTTCATGTGCTAGTGAATTGCGTTGGTAAGAGTGATCGCGGTTTACTCCAAGATATTTCTGCTAAGCAGATGCAGCATTTGTTTGAGGTAAATGTTCTGTCATCACTCTATTGCACTCAGGGTGCATTGCCATTGCTGGAACAGAGTGGAGGTGTTGTACTAAATGTCGGATCTCTCGCTTCAAAAGTGGGGGCGAGATACATTGGTGGCTACTCGACCGTCAAGCATGCACTCGCGGGTTTAACACAGCAGTTTCGGCTCGAACTCAAGCATCGTGGTGTTCATGTCTGTTTGCTTTCGCCAGGTCCCATCAAGCGGTCGGATGAGGGGCAGCGATATCGTGATCAAGTGGATTCGAATTTGCCAGACCAAGCGAATCGACCCGGAGGGGGTACGCGAGTGAAAGGTTTGTCACCCGAGTATGTTGCCCAAGTTGCACTGACCATGATTCAGAAAAGGCAGGCAGACCGAGTTCTGCCCCGTTACCTACGTCTTCTTATTGCAATCGGAAATATGTGGCCTCGAATCGGAGATTGGTTGCTCCTGAAGTTTACGAGCTCAAAAAATTAGGGTTCGTCCGTAATGTGCTTGTCACAAGACTAGCCACCTAGGCCGTGAAAGATCGCTCCAGTTGCGACTCGGAGTTGATTCCGCAGCAGTTTCATCGCACGACTGTGACGCTCATGTCAATTTTGTTCGACAAAAAAGCAAGATTGAGGGTCTTGGGGCTTTCCTTTTCTAAACCCGGTTGCCGTCAATGCGATCGATCAAGATACTGTAGCTGCAAACAAATCATTCCCCCAATCAATAGTGAGAAACGAGATGAGTGCCTTTCCTGATGTACCTACCATTCAATACGAAGGGCCTCAGAGTGATAACCCTCTTGCGTTTCGATGGTACAACCCCAGCGAGATCATCGAGGGTAAGACTATGCGAGATCACCTAAGGTTCTCAATTGTTTACTGGCATACTTTTCGTGGAACAGGTTCTGACCCATTTGGTTCTGCAACTGCAGTGCGTCCCTGGGACGATGGTACGGAGTCAGTTGAGAATGCACAGAATCGTGCTCGAGCAGCTTTTGAATTATTTGAAAAGCTCCAAGCTCCTTACTATGCCTTTCATGACAGAGACGTAGCACCAGAAGGGGCAACCCTTGCTGAATCGAACAAGAACCTTGATGCGGTGGCTGATGTTCTTGAAGAAGAGCAGGCAAGAAGCGGTGTCAAGTTATTGTGGGGCACCGCAAACATGTTCAGTAATCCCCGCTTTATGCATGGTGCTGCTACAAGTTGTAATGCCGATGTATTCGCTTATGCTTCCGCTCAAGTCAAGAAAGCGATGGAAGTGACGCTTCGACTTGGTGGCGAGAACTATGTGTTTTGGGGTGGCCGTGAAGGTTATCAAAATCTTTACAACACCGATATGAAACGTGAGCTCGACCATCTTGCTCGATTCTTTCATATGGCTGTCGATTATGCTAAGGAAATTGGCTTTGAAGGGCAGTTTTTAATTGAACCAAAACCGAAAGAACCAACCAAGCATCAATATGACAGCGATGCTGCAGCGTGCTTGAATTTTCTCAGAGCGTATGGCTTGTTAGACCATTTCAAATTGAACCTAGAGACAAACCATGCGACCCTAGCCGGCCATACGATGATGCATGAAATTGATTATGCAGGTGGTCAAGGTGCATTAGGTAGTATTGATGCTAACACCGGAGATATGTTGTTGGGTTGGGACACTGACCAATTCGCGACCGATTACTATCTCACAACTCAAACCATGTACTACATCATGAAGCATGGTGGAATCGGAAGCGGTGGCGTAAACTTTGATGCAAAGGTTCGTCGTGAGTCATTCGAGCCTATCGATCTGTTTCATGCACACATCGGTAGTATGGATGCTTTCGCCAAAGGATTGAAAGTTGCAGCTGCAATTCGTGCAGATCAAGGTATCGGAAATTTAATCACAGAACGATACAAGAGTTGGGATCAAGGCTTAGGCGCTAAAATTGAAGCTGGCTCAGTCGGATTTGCTGAGTTGGAAACATACATGTTAGAAAAAGGTGAAGTTGATTCCAACGTAAGTGGCCGTCAAGAATTACTTGAAAACCTCGTGAATCGTTACTTAGATCGGGTGTAACACCCCATTTGCACGTTTCATATCTTTCGAACCCGGAATCTGTCTTTGTGGATTCTGGGTTTTTTATTCACGTTTCGATGCGTAGACTCACGATTGATTTGTCCAGACTTTACTCTTTCTTAAAACAGTGGCGCAATTCGCGTGACGTTACTGTCGCGTTTGTGTTAAGCCGTTAATTATTGATCGTTTGCGGTTTCGTCGTAGATAGGAAGATGGCGATAGTACACTTCAAGATTTAGAAGATTCATTGTTGTGACGTAAATCCGACCCGCATGGACGCTCCAGCGATCTGGGACCGGGGATATCGGATCCCAGCTACCGGCGAGTGCACCATCCCGTTTTTGACTTTCCAAAAGTATCGGAGTGAGCTGGCTGTTCCATGTTTCCCAGTATTTTTCTCCCATATGAAACATCACCTGCGTCGCGTAATACCAATAGTAGGTATCGCGTTTGGGGTCATCAGAGCTGCCATTCTGCGGAGGATACTCAAGTAAGTAATCGGCAATCGATTTGAGTTCTTGGTTATCTCGAGTCCATCCTGAGTACATTCGCATGAGGGCGGCGACGGCAGTCATTGAAGGCGATACGAGTCGACCATGACCTTGGGTGGGTGTGTCGGGGGCGAATGGATTGTAGCGGTAGCGATCTCCATTCTCGTCGCTTTGTGCTAGTGTCAGCCAGAAGGAGATTCCGCGATAGGTTTTTGCTGGCGTCTCTAGCCCAGCGAGCTCACCGCTTTTCAGTGCCATCATCATCCAGCCCGTGACACTTGTATCCGAGCTTATTTGAGCGTTATATCGCCAGCCACCTCGCTGACGATGCTGTGTGCTAGAAATAAAGTCTAAGGCCTGCTGTGCTGCTGTTTTGAGGCTCGGATCTTTGGTCATGCCATATGCTTCGCATAGAGCTAACGCTGCGATACCGTGGCTATAAAAAGCGACATTTTGATTACTGATCTCATTCTCAATTCGATAGAGATTGCCATCGCTAGATTGATTGCTGATTAGAAATTTGATTCCACGCAAAACGCTATTCGAGTACTGATCTCTTTGGTGGGTATATCCAGCTCCTTGAAAAGCAAGTAAGGCTAAGCCAGTGGCTGCAGTATCACTTTGCAGTAAAACCTCGGATCCATGTCCTTGAAGGGACCAACTGCCATCACGATTTTGGACCGATGCGAGATAGCTTAGCCCCAATTCTATAGCAGTTTCCGATTCCTCTGATGGTTCGGGATTCCTTAATCTATCGGTCGGTTTTGCATCGGTCATCCTGAGTATGCGTTGAGTAAACGAAGGGGCAGGTGCGATGAAAGGTTGCCGCAAATTTAGCGGGTTTATGGTTCGGTCAATTCTTTCTGGCGGCCGCGTTATTGCACCGGTTGTGACGGATGGAGACAATCGTGCTGAATCCATCGAAAGCAAATTAGGAGTGCTCTCCATCGAAATCTTGGGTGCCGTTAATCGCGATTCATTAGGTGAAGGTTGGCTCATTCCAGCAATATTCGCCAAGGGTTCTGGCTTCTTTGCAGAATTGCTCATTATTTGAGTGGATGGATCTCGGGGCTCAGTCTTGATAGTTGCCGAATCACTCACGCCGACTTGAATAGGGACGTTGGCTACCACAGTTGATTCGTTTAACGGTGGTGGATTGTGGAGGCTATCGGCCAAACGCGAAGTGCCTGTAGCAACCTTGGTGCGAAGAGATCGTTGGCGATTTTGCGAAGAAGGTGAAAGCGGCTGATCGGGATTGCTTTCCAATACAGCCAGAGATTCATTCAGGAATTTTTCCTTAGTGAAGGTTTGAGCGCCGAGCCTATCTGTTAGAGGATCTGGTCTTGCTGAGAATCCAGAGGCATCAGAGCTTTTGCGATCGAAAGTCTTGCCGAACTCTCGCGGCGATAAAATTGTTTTAGGGTCAACGGGGATTTGCTCCGCGTCAAAGGAGTTGTCTGGCGACGTTGTTTCATTTGGTCGCGTCCGCGTTTGCGGCGTTTTGGCTCTTATTCCCTCAAGTTGACTGATATTCGGTTCTATGTCGTCACTTGGCTTTGTCAGAATCTCCAAAGGCAATATCGTATTGAATGCTGAAGGTGCCTTATTCGTGGATTGATTGATTGATGAAGTGATCGGAGCAACTCTACGTGGCTCCGACAACATCTTCTTCTCCGCACTGCCGACAATGCTTTCCCGAGAGGGGTTCGTTCGAGGGGCATCAGGTTGATCGTTCGGTGAAGTGGCTCTCAATAATTCCTCAACTTTTGGGGAGTTACTTCTTTGATTGCCTGCAATTTTTGGACCTTCAATCGAGGAAAATTTCAGGTCTGGTTTAATCGCATTTAGGTCTGATAATTCGATAGACGCAGCTCTCGGTGCGGCCAGGCTTGCGGGACTTTCAGCAGCAGTGGGTATAGTGCGTTCAATCGGTTGATTGGATTTCGAATCAATGTTTGAAACGATTGGTTCAGACCAATCCTTGTTTCCTGTGCTCTGGGCTAACCAGTTATCCGGTAGAGATTTCTTGCTGCTGAAAAATTGACTACGCGACGTCCCCGTGGGATTAGGTAGATACTGATGAAAAATCACGACATTTACGGCGAGCACGATTAGCAACAGATGTAATAGTAGACTAAAAAAAATTCCGATCTGTATCGATCTTTGTGCGTGGCGTGAAATGAGAGAATGGGAGAGGAAAGCCAATAAGCATGCAGAGACTGGGACGGAAAGAATATAAGTCCACGTGTTATAAAGCAGGCGAGAATCAGAGAAGCTAAGGCGAGCTACGGCTACATAGATCACCAAGCAAGCGAGAATCATCACGCAAACATCGAGGAGCCAGACTCGCTCTGGCCGGTTCGAAGGTCGTTTGGGTGGTGAATACTCAGACACGATTGCTGATTTAATCCGATTGGATAGGACAAGGCCATTTTCTCGTTATGGTCGTGGTCAAGATCACTTTAGGTGTCATCAGCGGTAGTAACGCTGTAGTCACTAATCCCTGATCGATTGCAAAGATCCATCACGTTAACGACAGGCTGAAAGGCAGTTGAGCGGTCTGCGCGAATGACAACACTTTGGTTTGTGGGATTGCTCGCCGCGGCAACTTTTAGGAGCTTTTGAAGTTCTCCTAGGCTAGTCGGTTGGCCTGAAAGAAAGACTGTACCCTCGCGATCAATATCAATGACGATTTCTCGCGGCTTACTGATCATTGGTACGGCAGTGGTAGCCGAAGGTAGCACGATATCTAGTCGTCTTTCCTCATTCTCAAACTCACTTGTGACAAGGAAGAAAATGAGAAGTAAGAAAACGACATCGATAAGCGGAGTCAGGCTGAGTGTGCTAGCACTGCTTGTGTAAGTAAGTTTAGCCACGAAGATTCGCTCCTCGATCTGCTGTCCCCAATTCGCTTGCTCCCACGACTAGCGGGGGCGACACCGTTGAATTTTTTCCGGTCGCTGAGCTCATATTGATTAATTGACCTGAACTATCGAGCTGCCCACGACCTACAAATCGAGCCAATCCTGGCGAGATCGTAAGTGCGAACTCTTCAACTGAGTGAAATATCTTCAGCAAACGATTTTCAAGATAGAGGGCGAGCATCGCAGCTGGAATAGCCACGGCAAGTCCCGCTAGCGTTGTCGTTAATGCAGTATAAATTCCCTCGGACAATTGTTCGCTTCGACTTCGGTCTGGCGTCAGCGTTGTCGATTCGTGAAATGCAACAATCATTCCCCAGACAGTGCCGAGTAGACCCATCAACGGAGTTGCTGCTCCCGCGAGATTTAACCACCTTATTGGACTCGCGCATTCGTCAATCTCACGTTGTGCCGTTTCCAAGCCAGCCTGTTCGATTGTATGCAGTGGTTGTCCTGTTCTTGCTAACATCGCTTGCAAGACTCTAGCACCCGCCGAGGGGTAAGACTGGCACGCTTTGTATGCTGCTGATGGACCAAAGTTTTCGGGAGGGCTGTTGAGTAATTGGATCTCCCTCTCTAGTGCCGTAGGTAAAACACATTCACGTCTAAGGTTAATCATGCGCTCCACTGCGAGTGTAACCACCATGAGACTCATGATTCCAATTGGAATCATGAATGCGCCGCCTCGTATGATTAGTGACAATAAGTCAATACTCCCTGGCTCAGGCGTAGCCGAGGCAACTTCGTCAGTGTCACTCAATAGCATTTTAATTTCTTCGGATTCAACCAATTCAGTTGTCGCCGA
This sequence comes from Rubripirellula sp., assembly GCA_016779185.1. GTDB lineage: Bacteria > Planctomycetota > Planctomycetia > Pirellulales > Pirellulaceae > Rubripirellula. Next base: position 2,020 of record JADHOA010000068.1, on the reverse strand, counting down.
AGAGGTGGCTTCCTGAAATGAATCTTGTGCGCCAACGAACAGCGGTGTCCAAAGGAAAAAAACTAGAAAAACAGCGGTTTGGACGTGGCGTTTATTCGTGGTGCGTGTGGAATGATTAATCAACTTTAAGTACCTCGATTCGCTCTTTTGATTTTGAAGCAAGCGAGTGATTGGGATGTTTGTCGAGAACATATTGATAAAAATTAATCGCGATGGATTTGGCACGTTTCTTCGCCTCGATTGTTTGGGATTGGGTGAGGATTAATTCACCACAACGTCCAGCTTCGAAGCCACTTTTTGCCTGCCAATTTTTGATCGGCTCAGGTGCATTTTCGGATCCGAATCCGTACATGACTCTTTGGAATTCGGGAATTGCTAAGTCAATTTTCCCGTCGGCAAAATAGATTTCTCCCATCATGAAACGGGAACGAGCCGCTATTTCGGTTCGATAGTTTTCGGCGACCTCTTTCAGTAGCTCGAAAGCTATGTCGTTCTTTCCTAATTGTTGATTCGCAAAGCCTGCTTCGTAAAAAACCTCGGATAGGTAACTGGTAGCTGGGAATCGCTTCCGAAGATCGTCATACCATTGTATCGCGTCTTGCCAACGCTCAAGCTGAGCGGCGCACTGCCCACCATGAAGGAGAGCGATTTCACAGACTTGCCGATCGGAGGGGTCCGGTAGTGTATTTGAAGAGCGATTTTCAGTATGAATAAGATTTCTTGCGATCGTGTAGGCATCCAAGGCGGATGAGTATTCTTTACGTTGGTATCGACATTCTCCAATCATCATCCTTGCATCAAAGTAAAGCTTTCCGTCAGGGAAATCAGTGGCTAGGACTTGAAATGCCTGTTCCGACACCTTGTACTTTTCTTGGTTATAGAGAGCCCAAGCGATTCGGTACCGAGCACCTTCGGACAGTTTTGGATCCTGTGAGCTTTGAATGACAAGCTCGAAATATTGGCAGGCAAGATCATAATTGTTTTTTGCATACATCTGCTGGCCGACATAGTAGGCAGCGGAGGCGGTTTGCGCCGAGTCTGGAAAACTACTAAGTTGCTGAATGAATGTTTCAATCGCTAATTCATTCTGCATGCTTTCTTTGTAGGCCCAACCTAGCTCATGTAGCACGCTTGGCATTTGACTGTACTCTGGAATCGTCTCAACGATCTTCTTCAGATTCGAAATTGCTGTGTCGATTTTTTTTGAAGTAAGGAGGGTCATTGATAACTCAAGCATCGCATCTCCTTTTTGCCGATCGGTATTCGACAACTGCACGCATCGTTCAAGGTCAGAGATTGCTGATTCGGTTTGAGCTAGATTTCTGTACGCAATTCCTCGAGCAAGGAGGGCATCTAGGAATATTGGATGTTCGGGTAGGGCAATGAGTGGAGAAAGGGTTTCGATGGCTTTTGCGTACTCAGAGGACTGCATATGAACCCAGCCAGCACCGTAACGAGCATAAGCTTTGAGATCGTCAGATTTGGTGTGCTGAAGTACCTCATCATACAGTCGTGCAGCAGTTTCTACGTTGCCCTGATCTTGAAAAATTGCTGCCAATCGATATCGAGCCTGGTTGCTAAACTCATCTCGTGGATTGTTTTCAACAAGCCTTGACCATTCATCAACTGCTTCGGTCGTTCTTTTTAGGTCAAACAGTGCTTGCCCCAAATAGAAAGCGGCTTCAGCTTTTTTGCTCCCGTCCATAGTTGTCTTGATGCCGGTCTGGAGAGAATCAAGTGCCTTTTCTGGCTCAGATAATAGCAGGTAGGCTTGTCCAATAAGAAGTAACGCCTCTGCCTTACGATTGTCTTCGCTAAAGACAGTTAACTCTGGCAAAAGGAATTCAAGTGTGCGTTCTGGTAGTCCGTTGGCGTTCCACTGTGAGCTAGCGCGAAGGATCCATTCGCTCCTCTTTGGGTTTGTAGACTCTGCGGTCTGAATAAGCTCTAGAAACGTCGAATTGGCTTCTTGCAGTTGACTGAGGTTTCCCAGGCTTTCTGCCTTGATGTTGAGTATTTC
>JADHOA010000067.1 GCA_016779185.1 Rubripirellula sp. | reverse complement strand
GGACGAAACCCATTTGTACGCACTTTGGGTAGTGAGGGATACGAAGCTTTCTCTGGACCACAACGATGATTGGCAGCAAGATTCCGTGGAGTTATTTTTGGATCGCAACTTAAAACGCACCGTGTTTTATCAATACGATGATGCTCAGTACCGAGTGAACTATGAGGGAAAGGTGTCAGGCCAGGGGGAAGGTTATGTCTTCGATGATATTCAGGGTGCAGCAGCGAAAACCGACTCTGGCTACGTTGTTGAAATGTCGATCTTAATACCGGGCAAAGTGATGGAACCCGGTTACAAGATGGGAATTGAACTACAGGTCAACGATCATCGGGGTGGTCAGGGGCGAGAGGCCGTCATGAAATGGAACCATGTCGAAGACGATTCTTGGGAAGACACTTCTAATTTTGGGATTGTTGAGATCAGGTAGTCTTTCTGCACGAGTTTAGATCCTAACCGAGCCTTTGCGGGGTAGGCAGAAATGCGTCGCCGGTGAGGGGGGATGCGGATACCGAGATTCGGCGAAATTGCGGTGTTTTACAATTTCAAATCGCCGTCCCTCGGCATGTCGATTGTCTCCAGGCGAATGGTCTTGGTCGGCAAGAGATTTGGGCCTGCGATAAGGCTACCTGTGTTTTTTGTGAAAACGTGCAAGAATGGGGGTAACTGAGCGTGTTGCATGGCTCGGTCGCCGATCGGTTCAAGCTGTGAAAACCGATGAAAAGCTGCTCGGCGGGGTGTCTGCTTGATGCAGTAGGTGCTTGGTTGACGCCAAAATTGTGTTGAAGGGGCTTTCGCTCGCAACGCTTTTGGTTAAGCCATTAGCCCGAGATTGAACCACCGAGAGCGGTGAACCGTCTGTCTTGCGACGTTGCGTCTTATCGCTAATGTGATTTAACGCGTTTTATTTTCGCTCGAGCCTTGCCGATAACCAATCCTTTTAAAGCTAAACGAATTACTAGTTCCGGAACCGTCATGAATCATTCCTCAAAGCAACCCGAGTACGTACTGCCTCCGATGGGTAATAACCCGTCCAGCACACATGCCGGTACGACTCCTGGAAGTTTCGCATTGCCACCCTCCTTGCATCCGGGTGCTGAGGGGGCAAGGACCTATGCGTCGCCCGACACTCCTGGAATGCCAGGCGTTTCGGTAAAGACAGCATGGGATTTCCTTCCAGATGGTTGGTCCACACAATTGCACCCGGCAGAGAATCAGCCGACCTTGGTCGAATATACACGGGGCGCGGATGAGATTAGTTTCCGACAGTCTGACGACACCGTTCGGTCGGTGAGATTTCCATCCGACTTTAAGCCAATCACCCAATTGGAATTTGCGAGGCTGGGTGTGGTTACCGCCGAGATGCAACGAGTTGCTGAACGAGAGGGGCATTTGACCGCGATTCAGGTTCGCGAAGAAGTCGCTGCGGGAAGGCTCGTTATACCTGCAAACAAAATGCATCTCGCGCACCGCCTCGATCCAATGGCGATCGGGCGTTCCACCAAGACAAAAATCAATGCGAACATGGGGGCTTCCCCTGTTTCATCTAGTACGGATGAAGAAGTCGAGAAGCTTCGCTGGGCAGAAAAGTGGGGCGCCGACACGGTGATGGATTTATCCACCGGTGGTGATCTTGATGCTTGTCGAGAAGCGATTATCCAAAACAGCAACGTGCCAATTGGAACGGTACCGATTTATTCCATGATCATCGGTAGAAAACTAGAAGATCTAACTCCGGAAATTATCCTTGATACTTTGCGTCATCAGGCAAAGCAAGGCGTCGACTATTTTACGATACACGCGGGAGTGCTTCGCGAGCATCTTGAATTTGTGCGGAAACGACTGATCGGAATTGTCAGTCGTGGAGGTTCGTTGCTTGCGAAATGGATGCTGGTTCATGGCAAGCAGAACCCGATGTACGATCATTGGGAAGCGATCTGTCAGGTGATGCGTGAGTACGATGTGACGTTTTCTATCGGCGATGGTTTGCGTCCCGGCGGCTTAGCAGATGCGACGGATCAAGCACAACTCTCTGAACTTGCAACCCTTGGTGAATTGACCGAACGCGCTTGGCGACAAGGTGTACAAGTGATGATTGAGGGACCCGGTCACGTCCCCTTCGATCAAATTGAATACAACATGAAGCTACAAAGGCAGTTGTGTCACGGTGCCCCGTTTTACGTCCTAGGACCGCTCGTCACTGATATTTTCCCAGGCTACGATCACATCACAAGTTGTATTGGCGCAACTTCTGCTGCATATCACGGAGCGAGTATGCTGTGCTACGTGACCCCGAAGGAGCATTTGGGGTTACCCAAGAAAGACGATGTGAAACAGGGTTGCGTTGCCTACAAGATCGCGGCACATGCTGCAGATGTCGCTTTGGGTATCCCGGGAACGCGGGATCGTGATGACGAACTCACAAAAGCTCGAGCGGCCTTGAACTGGGAAAAACACTGTGAGTTAAGCTTTGATCCTGATACAGCGAGAGCGTTTCATGATGAAGATCTGGATGTGGATACCGACTTTTGCGCGATGTGCGGACACGACTGGTGTAGTGTTAGGATCAGTAAAGAGATTCAGGAATTCGCTTCGGGAAAGTCAGAGGATTACCAACGGGGTAAGGCAAAGGTGACTGCAGCACTTTCGAGTGATCAGGTTGAGATTTTGGAAAAGCGAGGAGTTCTTAGTCCCGAAGAAATTCACAAGCTTGCGAGTAAGACGAAGAAGGCTGTTGGAGCGGGCGATGGAAAGGCTGCATGCCACAGCGATCATGCAGCAAGTGATCAAGCTCAGCAGATTCAGCAAGAAAGCTTGCCTGTGCTACCTAGCTAAACGGGTAGGCAAGTCAGTTTGTATTGTCAGCTAATTTCAGAGCCGTGAGGGGCGTGTCTGGACAATGTGAAATCAGAGGCGCCGCACGCCCCAGTGGTATGTCGGTTTTCCATTGTCTTTGAACAAATTTCCATCAAGGTGCTAAAACTTTCTCTTGGTTGATATTATCTCAGTGCGAATATTGGCGAGTGGAAAAGGCCATATCCAACTGGATACGACGATTATTTCATCATGAAGCTGCTCGTTACATACGAGCAGCTTTTTTTATTAAGGTGAAGTGACTGGTGAATGTACCTTCTCTTTGATCCGCCCTCGCTGCTCAGGATTACCTATCACTCGTTGTTAGGTGCGTTTGGCGAAGTAATCGAGCGTGCGAACCTGCCATCGGATAGAATTTCCGCTGAATGATCAAAGTGACCAGTTTTGGTTGGTTCATTATTTTGTAAATGCGATTCAAGGGGTTAGATGGTTTGAGCCGGTGGCCGCATCTTCTCGATCGCTTTGCGGCGATGCATGTTCTTTGCCGCCATGCGGATGATCCAATCAACAATTAAAGAACTACAAACAGGGAGTGGAAACTGATGCGTTGGTTTGTCCGTGTGTTGCCGTTTTTGTTTGTAAGCCACTTCATGCCGCTTGGTCTATCCGCTGATGATCTCGTGTTGGACGATGCAGTTGAGCATTTTCTTGGTGATTCGCAATTCGAAGTGACACCCGTTTTTCGAGATGAGAGATTTCCTAACGTTGTAATAACCAAAAAAGGAACGATTCTCGCAACGTGGGGATCATCCCGGATACGTGTTCGACGAAGTGAAGATGGCGGTCTGACTTGGGGACCTGAGATCACAATCGCAGAAAAGGGGATCCACGGCGGTGGAACGACGGTTGACGAACGCTCAGGTGATATTTTGGTCTTTGTCGAAGATCAGCACCCGCCGGCACCTCTGACGCTCTATCGAAGTACCGATGATGGGATGAGTTGGCGGGCGTCGGAATTCGTCTTACATCCAGACCGTGATGGGAGGATGCCCTCGATGCATATGAACGAGCACGGAGTGACGCTAGCCCATGGAACGCACGCAGGTCGATTGGTTCGCGCGACTCGTTTTTATGGAGAAGGGAATCGCCCCGAAAGTATCTGGCCAACTCACTTTACTAATTCAATCTACAGCGATGATGGTGGGAAAACATGGCAAGCGAGTGAGCCATTTCCTGAAAACGGAACCGGAGAAGCGACGTTAACTGAGTTAAGTGATGGTACCGTGTATTACAACTCACGGAGGCATTGGGCGCCGGAGGGTAAGAACCCGAGACGACGTTGGGTTGCGACTAGTCAGGATTCTGCGGAGACGTGGGGAAATGCGACGATATGTGAAACGCTGCCCGATGGTCCACAGAATACAAACTATGGATGCATGGCAGGATTAGTAAGATTGCCCATCGCGAATCATGACATTCTCGTATACAGCAATTGTGATGACGCAGCTCAGCGGAAAAATGGAACGGTCTGGGTCAGCTTTGACGGAGGCAAGCATTGGCCACTGAAGCGTTTGGTTGAGAAAGATGCGTTCGCGTACTCGTCTCTCAACGTGGGGCGATCCGGCACTGCAACTCAGGGGTGGATCTACTTGCATTACGAACATGCGGGCTCGCGAGTCGCAAGATTTAATTTAACTTGGTTGCTCCGCGGCGTCTCAACGGGAGATGGAGAGATACCCGCGTGGTTTCGTGACAAGTGAGAAGTTTAAGAGTCATGAGCATCAAGTCTATTCAGCAGTCGGTGCCAACATCAATATCGCTGCTTCACTCAAAGTTGTTTCACTGTTCCGCTTTGGTGACGTTTTGCGTTTTTGCTGTACCTGGCCAAACCAAAGCTCAGGAAGCAGATTTCTTTGAGCGAAAGATTCGTCCCCTCTTTGCTGAGCATTGTTACGAATGTCATGCTAGTGATTCAAATCCTGTGCACGCGTCACTTAAACTTGATTCACCTGCCTCAGTGATGAAAGGCGGTGATACGGGGCCCGTTGTTGTGCCGAGGGACGTTGAGTCAAGCTTGCTGGTACACACAGTGCGCTACGATCAGGATCTGCAGATGCCGCCTGCGGGTCGTCTTTCTTTGCAAGAGATAAGAGATATCGAGTTTTGGATTGCTCAAGGTGCAGTGATGCCATCCGATGAGACGCCTATGCTTTCCAAGGAGGGTGAGATTGATTTCGAGCAGGCTCGAGAATTCTGGTCATTTCAGTCGCTAACCTCACCTCGTCCTCCCTCGGTTAGCAAGGCGGATTGGTCAGGTCAGAGACTTGATCAATTTGTTTTGGGAAAAATAGAAGCCGCTGGTTTAACACCGAGCCCACAAGCAGATCAGAGGACATTGCTTCGACGGACCTATCTCACTCTGACCGGCCTGCCGCCAAACGAAGAGCAGGTGAAAAGTTTTCTCGAAGACGCCCATCCACATTCGTTTCGTCGCCTAGTGGATCAACTACTCGCTTCACCGGATTATGGTCAACACTGGGCAAGGTGGTGGTTGGACCTTGCGAGATACACGGATCGTACGGCTAGCTGGTTGTCTCAAGACGGTCAGGCTTTTTTTTATCGTGACTGGGTCGCACAAGCATTGATGGATGATGTTCCTTATGACGAATTTGTTCGTCGCCAACTGGCGACCGACTTAATGCCGCATACGGCCGCAGATGATCTAGCTGCTCTCGGGTTTTTATCACTAAGTCCTACCTACTGGAAAGAATTAAAACTGCCGTGCGAAGTCATCAAAGTGATTGTCGCAGATGAGTGGGAAGAGCGAGTGGATGTGGTTTCAAGGACGTTTCTCGGTTTGACGGCCGCGTGTGCGAGATGCCACGATCATAAGTTTGATCCGATTTCGATGGAGGATTACTACGCAATGGCAGGGGTTTTTGCGAGTACTCGGGTCATAGCAAAGCCTCAGATCGAAGAGGATTTGTATGGTCCGGTTCGGGTCGCAAAAGACAAGGTAGCAGCATTGCAGGCTGCTATTAATGAATTGAAAAAACAAGCGACTGATGGGAAAGGGCAATCTGAATCGGAGCAAGTTGCTAAACGGAATGAGCTTTTGGCGGAGATCAAGAAAGTTGAGAATGAAACCGCGCATTATCATGAACCGCTTGTTAACGCATTGTCCGAAGAGTCACTTTATGTGGTGAGGGCCGGAAAGAACGCTCAGGATGGTACTCGCCTAGAATATCGGCCGGGTGCTCGTGATCTACCGTTGTTCATTCGCGGTAACCCCAACCGCCCTGCAGAGATTGTGCCGAGGAGGTTTTTGCAGGTGTTTGGGAATGTTCAGCCGTTCGCATTAGGCAGTGGGCGTTTGGAGCTCGCGAACGCGATCTTGAAAGATGCGAAGGATCTTGCAGCACGTGTTGTGGTCAATCGCGTGTGGTTGGCTTTTTTTGGGGCCGGCATTGTTGCCACGCCGAGCAACTTTGGAAGGCAGGGTAGTTTGCCAAGCCATCCCGAGTTGCTAGATGATTTAGCGGAGAGATTCGTAAAACATCAATGGTCTTTGAAGCGATTGCATCGTGAAATTGTTTTATCTTCCACTTGGCAGCAGGCAAGCGTTGCAGACCAAAGGTTACTTCAAGCAGATCCGGAAAATCAATGGTTATCTCGCATGCCCGTTCGTAAGCTTACATTTGAGCAGTGGCGGGACTCAATGTTGGTGTGCTCAGACAGTCTTCAGGCTTACATCGGTGGCGAGTCGATCGATCTGGAGGATGTTGAAAATCATCGAAGGACACTCTACGCAACGATTCACCGTCGCGACATGTCCACGACTTTAATGATGCATGATTTTCCCGATCCGACTCAGCATAGTTCGCAAAGAGTTGTTACCACCACTCCGCTTCAAGGGCTTTACGCTTTGAACGGTTCATTGCTAATTGAACAGTCGGAAAAATTGTTGAACCGATTAAAACGCTCTGAATGTAAGACTGTAGAAGAGTCGATTCGTAAAGTCCATTATTGGTTGTTTTTAAGGTCTCCCTCGGATGCCGAGTTGGCGTCTTTAATCAATTATCTTTGCGCCAGCGGTGACCAGCCTAGTGATGAACGTTGGAAGCAGTGCCTTCACGTTTTACTTGCTTCCAACGAATTCCAGTTTTTGGATTGATGAAGCTTCGAGCTGTGTTTTTGTTTCTCGCGATACTATTGTCTCGCTAAAAGTGAATGATCAATGTCTATGAGTTCAAGTAATGGTTTTGATCGTCGTCGTTGGCTGCAGCATGTTGGCGGTGGAATGGGGGTATTAGCGTTGGAGCAGATGCTTGCCGACGGTCGCGAAGTACCAAAGAAAAATCAGTTGGTGAGTGAACAGGGTGGCGTTCATTTGGTTCCACGTGCGAAACGCGTCATCCATCTGTTTATGAACGGAGGTCCATTTCAAGCGGATCTCTTTGATCCCAAGCCTTCACTTGAAAAGTACGCTGGGCAGCGTCCTGCATCTGCTGATCTTCTTACCGAACGACCAACCGGTGGTTTGCTTCCCTCGCCATTCGTTTTTCGTCCCCGCGGTCAAAGTGGTCTGATGATCAGTGACCTGCTTCCTAATCTCTCAAACTTTGCAGACGATCTTTGCGTGATTCGTTCAATGCACGCCGATAATCCGAATCACGGTCCCGCATTGTTGCAGATGAATAATGGAACCATTTTGCCGACTCGTCCAAGTATGGGGGCGTGGTTCCTTTATGGGCTGGGGACTGAGAATGAAAATCTGCCGGGCTATCTTGTGTTTTGTCCAGGACGACCGGTCAGATTTTCGATCTTGTGGAATAGCGCATTCTTGCCGTCGAAGTATCAGGGAACCTATGTAAACCATTCCAAAATAAATCCTAGCGACATGCTTCCCAATTTGAAAAACCAATATTGGAGCCATGAGACACAATTGCAGCAGTTGGAGTTGTTGCGAGATTTGAATCACCAATATCAGTCCACGAGAAACGAGCAATCCATTCTCGAAGCGAGATTGGAGTCAATGGAGACGGCATTTCGGATGCAGTTTGAGGCTAGGGAAGCGTTTGATTTAAATTTGGAAACAAAGTCCACGATTGAAGCTTATGGAGAAGGCCATTTTGCAAACGGTTGCCTATTGGCGAGGCGAATGGTTGAACGTGGGGTGCGATTTGTTCAGGTTTATTTTGGTAATGGCCAACCTTGGGACACGCACAGTAATCACGACAAGAGCGTTCCCAATCTGTGTAGGCAAATCGATCAGCCGATTGCGGCTTTGCTTGGTGATCTTAAGCAGCGAGGTTTGTTGGAGGATACGTTAGTTGTTTGGGGAGGAGAGTTCGGACGCACTCCGACCTCTGAAAATGGTAGTGGGCGTGATCACAATCATCATGGGTTTTCGATGTGGATGGCTGGCGGGGGTGTTCGGGGCGGTATGGCTTATGGGAAAACTGATGAATTTGGTTTTAAGGCGGTTGAAAATAAGGTTCACGTCCATGATCTACACGCCACCATCCTGCATCTGCTAGGACTCGATCATCAGCGTTTGACATTTCGACATTCTGGACGAGATTTTCGGCTTACCGATGTGTATGGCCGTGTTGTCCACGATATTATTTCGTGATCTCCTGGCAGGTCACCGGTCGGCACGAGTCAATGCGTCTAGGATGCATTTCCAATGGGTTATTCGGTTGTCGTGGCAATGAGAGATGTAGAGATGATTGCCAGTAGGGTGGCCAAGGGATGACATCCGCTAACAAGCTGCCGGTACCAGTTAGTTGATGTTGTGAATCATCAAAGATTTAACGTTTAAGATTCAGTCATTGATCGTTGCAATGAAAAGATGCTAGAGGGACTCTTTCGGTTCAATCAGACTCACGCAGCGCAGGGATCGTGTAATGAACAAAGACAACAGAACGACGCTTGTGGCTTGGTTCCTTGTAATACCATGCATCGGTTTTTCGGCGGTGTTCTTTGGTTGCAGTCTGGTTGAGGCCCAAGATGCCAACAAAGGTGCGATTGCTGTCGATGTAAAAGTTGCGGATTCCAAGGAGTTTCAACCACCTAAGCCACTACTGCTTTATGACTTCAATGACGGCGAAGGAAATCACGTCTCCGAATCGGTTCAGTTAATTCCCGGAGCGGACTTGCAGATTAGTGACACGCAAGCAGTTAGCTGGTTTTCTGGTGGTTTGGAGATGAAGTCGGCCACGCAATTGGTGCTGAATGAATCTTCGTCCAAAGTGACTGCAGCAATCAAGAAGAGTCGGTCGCTTTCGGTTGAGGCTTGGATTGAGTCGAGTGATCGAAAGCAATCTGGGCCAGCTCGCATTGTGACGATCTCTTCGGATCCGAGTCACCGGAATTTTACCTTGGGCCAAGATGGAGCCAAATTAGACTTTCGCCTTCGTACGGCTAGACGCGATCAAAATGGAATGCCATCGACTTCCACCCCCAACGGCACGCTAGCTACTGGTTTAATGCATGTGATGGTGACTCGGGACAATGCCGGTCAGTTGACGATTTATCAAAATGGATCCGCAGTAACTCATTCAGATGTGCCTGGCGACTTAGGAAATTGGGATGACAGCTTTCACCTCGTGATCGGGAACGAGGCAGGCGGGGGACGGCCTTGGATTGGCAAGTTGCATCGGATCGCGATCTACGATCAATGCGTCGCAGCCGAAGACACAGAAGCACTGTATCGGGCGGGCCCCGAGGGAACGAGCCAGCTCACTGCCGAGCAGGTCATGTTTGCGAGGCAGAGTCAACATTTTCGCGAGCAAGTGGCTCCGATTCTTGCGAACCATTGTCTTGAATGTCATGACGCAGCGATCCATCAAGGAGGGCTAGATCTTTCTTCGAAGTTTGCGTGGGAAAAGGGTGGTGATAGTGGATTGGTTTTTCAAGAAGGCTCTGCGGACGAAAGTCTTTTTTGGCAGAGAGTCAGTAGTGATGAGATGCCGCATGACCGGCCCGCACTAACAAGTGAAGAAAAAGAAAAACTACATCATTGGTTGGATGCAGGAGCTATTTGGCCAATCGAAAGAATTGACCCCGCAGTTTTCTTACATCAAGTTCAGCGTGGTGAAGTTTGGGTTCAGCGTTTAACCGTGCCTGAGTACATTTCGACCGTGAAGGCAACTTTTGATGTTGATATCGAAAGTGCCGCGAGAAGCATCTTGCCACCCGATGTGCGAGCAGATGGTTTTAGCAACACGGCCTACAACATGGGCGTTGATTTTAAGCACATCGAAGCCTATCGCCAGCTTGCGGAACAAATTGTTCAAGAGCTTGATGTCCTGCAGTTTGCATCAAAGTTTAGCAACAGTCGTAAGCTGTCGACGGATGATACCATGCGAGAGCAAGTGGCAAAGATGGGACGCTGGGTGTTGCGTGGTGAGATTACCGAAGCAGAGCAGAATGATTACTGCGGAATCGCAACAACGGTAGCAAGTGTGGGTGGAAACTTTGAGATGGCGATCTCTTACGTACTTGAAGCGATGTTGCAGTCTCCACGTTTTATCTATCGAATTGAATACCATCAGGGTGGCGGGGCAAGCAGAGCGATTACCGAGCAGGAACTCGCGAATCGAATGAGTTACATCCTTTGGGGAGCTTCACCGGACCAAGAGTTGGTGCGTCTGGCCGATAACGGACAGTTGAGAAGTCCAGAGGTCCTCCATCAGCAAATGGATCGAATGCTTTCAGATGATCGAGCGATTCATCGATCACTGCAGTTCATCGATGACTGGTTGAACCTTGGGCGATTGACCAACTTAAGGCCTGATGCGCAGCGTTTCCCATTGTGGAATGAGCAATTGGCGAAACAGATGCGACAAGAAACCTTGGACTTTTTTGTGGAGGTGATTTGGGAGCAAGGTCGTCCCGTCTCAGATCTTTTGAACGCTCAGCTTGCCATCGTTCCACCGCAACTTGCAAGCTTCTATGGATTCGCTCCTCGGGGCGACGAAAGCCCCAGTCAATATGACCTATCCGAGGTTGCAAGCCGAGGCGGTCTGTTAACGCAAGGTAGTGTCTTGACCATCGGTGGTGATAATGCATCCATGGTTTCTCGTGGACTTTTAATTCTTCATGATCTTTTGAGGGGAGTCGTCAACGCTCCACCGCCTTGCGTTAATACGACGCCGCCAGATACTGCGGTTGGACTGACGCAGCGAGCCATTGCTGAGGCTCGGATTGCAGATGAAACGTGCGGTGTCTGCCACTCGAGATTTGAGCCGTTGGCGTTTGGTTTAGAGAGATTCAATGGTATCGGTGCTTACCTTGAATTTGATGAACACGGTAACCGTCTGCGAGACGACGGCGAGGTTCTGATACCCGGTACGTCGACAGCTAAACCGTACTCAAATGTTGCGGAAATGATGGATCTTCTTGCTGCCTCGGAAAGAGTCCGAGAAAGTTTGACCTGGAAAATCGTTCAGTTTTCTCTTGGTCGACCCTTGAGTGCCGAAGACGCAGAAAGCGTGCTCGTGGTACATCAGCAGAGTCAGCAAGGGGGTGGCGGTTATCGTGCGATCATGCGGTCGCTTATTCAAAGTGAACTGGTGCAAAAAACTTGGACCGAGGCAGCAAAATGAGTCAAAAAATCGACCGCCGGATGGTTTTGAGGGGCGCGGGCGCTATTGCGATTGGCTTGCCTTTTCTCGAAGAAATGTGTGATACAGCAGTCGCTGCTGACGATTCCGCGGGATTGATTCCCGAGCGAGCGTTCAATTTGTTTTTTGGACTGGGGATCCCCGCACCGTTGCAGCAAGAGGGGTTCGAGGGAGTGCTCGAGCCACTCAAGCCACTTAGAGATAAGTTGCTCATCTTGCGTGGAGTGGATCATGTTCGGGCTGACGAGAAAGGCATTAACGCTCACTATGATGGTGCTACGGCGGCATTCACTGCTGAACCGCCTGACGGTGAAGCCAAGGCAGGTGGACCGTCAATTGATCAGGTGATTCGACATGCGATTCATCCCGGCGGTTTGCCACCGGGAATGGTTCCGACTTTGGTTGCGGGGACATTTTTCCGTCGAAGTCGGGTTGGTCGTTATGTGCATAGTTACAATTTCAATGGTACGGTTGCTGGAACGATGCAAGAACGTCCTCGCGATCTATTTGAGCGAGTGTTTGGGCGAGTTAATGTTGATGAGATGGATGACCCCAAGCAACAGCGTCTTCGCCGAAGTGTTCTTGATTCGGTTCTCGAGCAGTATCGGCACATGGTCGGCGCTCGCTCTCCTTTGGGTGCCACCTCGAAGACACGCGTCAATGAACACCTCGAGCGTATTCGTGAATACGAGCAACGCGCATACGGTTCACAGGCGAAAATGCCAGGGTCCCCAGATTCACCCGATCCTTCTATTCTTTTGCATGGTGGCTCGGCCGATCCAGGGGGTGAAGGAATCGATATCACACTAGACGAATTGGTGAATGAATGGCGGTTAATGGCAGATCTGTACGCGACCGCTGTCAAAATGGATCGTGCAAGGTTCGGTTCGCTAACTTTTCTTGCCGCCGGAGAGCGGATTCGATTGCAAGGTGATTATCACTACGAGGATCGAAAGGTATTCGTTTTTGACGATGCGAAACAGCGTAACGCATCCGGCTCGAAAGGTTGTAGTCACGAGTGGTGGCATGAGTTCCGGGAAAAACAAGAGAATCAAGCCTTGCGTGCACACGCGCATTTGAAAATGCGTGAGCTTGCATATTTTTTAAACGCTTTAGATGATTCCGATGCAATTGATGCTAACGGCAAAACGATTCTTGAGAATTCGCTGATTACCATCTCCACTGAATCTGGCGATGGCCGCCACAATGATGTGCAGCGCGAATTGTCGGGGGTGTTCCACGCAATCACCGGAGCAAAGGGAAGATTCCGTACGGGCGAAATACTAGACGTCAATTCAGAGGGAATCGATGTTTATAACACCGTTACCGGTGCGATCGGGGCCCAGTACAAGATGGGGCCTGAGGAACGTCCTGTTAATGTCGTCGATAGTCTGCTTGTCTAGTGGAGGCGATCCAACTTAACGCGATTCACTGATCAGATTGTATGCAACTGTGTCATTGAACCAGTGCTTCATTGATTCTGTGAAAAGTGCGAGGTTCGTTAAGATTACTGATTAACCTGCGCGCGTTTGCTGCCGATTTTTGACTTCTTGATTGCGTGTTTAATCAATCCGAAAAGTCCCCATCCTGTGACCATTCCGAGCACATACGATCCCATGATCACCGCAACTTTTGGGATTTGCACTGAAGCGGTCAAGAAGTTGACAGAAATAGTTTCTCGGTTTTGAATCGCAAAAATGGTAATTGCAGCAAAAGCAATCACCGTAAAACTTAGATAGATTTTGCTCATTACTGGTCACTTTTTAACTTGGTTAGCCAGTGCGTTTTACTCTCGATGTTCCGCAGTTTTGCGGAGCAGAGACGCTCGATTTGTATATCGGCTGACAGCTAAAGGTATCGACTTCTTTCTTGACTTGCAAACTCAATGAATCGCAGAGGATAGATCCGAAAAGTTCTGCATCACGGTCAGCATTGTAGAAAATTGGTTCGGAATCCTTTTTGAATTTTTAGCGTACAGTTTGATTAAGCTCAGGACTTTATTTCGCAAGAATTATTCGAGTGTTTTTCGAGAAGGATTAGATTCTGTCTGTAGATCGAGTGCCCGTTGCCGAGATGAGTTCGCTTGCCGGAATCTGTCTTGAAGATTTCGTTATACTGCGAATCCCATGACGCTTTTGTTTCTCTGTTTGCGAGTCTTGCAATGAATTGGAATCCTGTTCGCTCTTCACACTCTCAACGATTGATAGCCTGTTTTGCGGTGTTTTTTTTGTTGATTGCTGGTCGCGATTCAATCATCCAGGCAGCAGAAGTGTTTGAAATTCTTAGCGATCAAGGCAGTCCGATTGCAGGGAAAGAAACGGATTGGATTGATGGTGACTTCGTTCTTAAAAACGATCATTTGATCGCAGTGATTGCCCAGCCCGGGACAACACGAGATGCCAACATGACGGTGCGAGGTGTGGGCGCGTGCTTGATTGATTTGACTCGGACCGAAGAGTTGTCTGATCAGTTGAGTTGCTATTACCCAGGGGCAGGACGATACCAGTTCCATGACGCTAGCCGGATTCAGTATGGTACCTCCGAAAACGGCGAGGTGTTTTGGAAGTGTCAGTCTTCTGGGTCCGTGGCCAATGATGGAAGCGTTGCAGAGGTCGAGTACCGATTAGGTAATGGTGACCGTTGCGTTCGGGTGAGCTTCACCATTCGGAATTCTGATCAGGAAAAAGTAAAGCCGATCGATGGTGTTCGCGCCGATCG
>JADHOA010000066.1 GCA_016779185.1 Rubripirellula sp. | reverse complement strand
ATGCCGTGACAGAGGCGGAGTCGTGCTGGAAGTGCCACGTCAAGATGAATCCTCTCGGTTACGCCTTTGAAATGTTTGATGACTTCGGACGCTGGAGGGATCATGAGCTGCTGGAAGGCCTTCCCAAAGTTGGCAAGGACTATCAGACAAAACCGGTTAACTCCGTGGGATGGCTGAAAGGAACCGAGGAGAGTGATCTCGATGGAAAAGTTACCGATGCGATCGATCTAGTGAATCGGCTCGCAAAGTCTAGACGCGTGCAACAAAGTTTTATTCGACATGCTTTTCGTTATTGGATGGGACGCAATGAAATGCTCTCTGATTCCAAAACTCTGATTGCAGCCGAAGACGCCTATATCGCAGATGGCGGAAGTTTTCGAGCCATGTTGGTCTCGCTGCTAACTTCCGATTCATTTATTTATCGAAAACAAACCGACGAATAAATGGATTAAAAAGGAATCGCGCAACCGTGTGTTTTTCATGTTGCAATTCCCAACCCCACAACGTGCTTTCACCTAAAGAATCGACTATGTCTTACACACGCCGACATTTTGTCAAAGGTCTTTCGCTCGGTGCGGGCCTTCCGATCCTTACTCCAATTCTTGGTCAATTGGAGTGCGAAGCGAATGGGTTCGCGACGCACAAGCCGCCCAGACGATTCGTCTTTGTGGCAGTGAGTAGCGGCATTATGCCAAGCGAGGTGGAGTTACCGTCACTCATCGGCAGTAATCCGGACGAATACCAAAATCTCTCTCTGCAGGAACAAGAGCTTGAGCCTTCGATGCAGCCTCTGAACTCACTCAAGGAGTACCTTTCCATCATCCAAGGCTTGAGTGGAAAGATGTGCGCCGGCGGGCACACGGGAAACTACGGTGCCTTGGGAGTCTGGAGAGCACCCGGCGAAAAAGGAGCCCCACCTCCGAAACGTGCCACCGTGGATTGGTTACTTTCTCAAATGCACCCCGCAGCGATCAATCATCTTGCCACAGGCTTAACCGGCGGCTGGGGGAGTCGGATTACTCAAGGCGTGGTCTACCCCCACATCTCTGCCGCTGGTCCTCAGAAAACCATCCCCTTCCAGGCTTCGCCTGATATCGTGTTCGAACAACTGTTCGGCAGTGTTGCCTCCAAAGACCGCTACAGCCGCGAAAAACTCTTGTCAAAGAAAAACCTTCTGGACTTCATGGCGCAAGACATCAAGAAAACCCAGAAAGCATTGCCGACACAAGAAAAAATCAAGTTCGATCATTACCTAGATGCGCTCGAAGGTTTGCAGGACCAAGATGTCAAGATCGCAGGACTTCGCGAAAGCCTTGAGCAGAACGTTCCTGAATTCACCAACAAGTACACTTCTGAGGAAACAGAAGTCAGACAAGAGGCGCATTTTGATCTCATCGCAGCCGCTTTGATTTCAGGTGTTACCAATGTGGTGACCATGAAGATTGACAATTCAGCAACTTTTTATCGTGGACTTGGGATCAACGAAAAGAGTGTGCATGGAATCGGCCATAACGAGTCGTCAAATGGCAAGACCGGTCAAGAGTGTCGAAATATCATCCGTCGCCATCATTTTAAAATCATCGCTCATCTGGCAAACAAACTAAAGTCGGTTCCCGAGGGTGATGGCAACATGCTTGATAACACCATGATTGTTTACATTAGCCCATCGGGCGATCAGCACCACGGCAAACTCGATAGCTGGCCGATGGTGGTAATTGGTGGCTGTGGCAGGCAGCTCAAAATCCCGGGACGGTATCTTCAGTTCCCGTCGTATGGCCACAAGGATCATCGAACAATCGGTAATTGGTGGACCGGTGTCTTGAATGCTTTTGGCAACCCGATCGCTCATTACGGTGACTTTGATCCTGGACTGATGAAAGGCGGGTTTGACCAGGAAGGACCGATCCCCGAGATCATCGCCTAAAGAGGATCATCGCCTAAAGAGGATCGCGAGCGCCCTCCATGCTTCATGGGAATTCGCTTCTGGGACATGAAAGGGTTAGATCATCAACCGGAAAAAACTGTAAATCTTTCCACCTTGCCACTCAGACTTTACGGGTGATTCACTCCATCCAGTTATTTCAAAGAATCGGTGCAGTGCCGATACGGTGACGACCGGATATGATTTGATTGTCCTGATTGGGTGTCGCTTTCAGCTATACTATCACGGCCGATGTTTCACGCTGCGAGGAACGTATCATGATTGATCGTCGAACCTTTCTGGTCGCGTCCGGCGCCGGTCTTGCCGGATTGCCATATGGCCGCCCTCTGCCCGCGAGTGAACCCACCTCGGGCGTCGGTGGTGGCAAGGCTAAGTCGGTGATTTTATTCTTCCTTTGCGGGGGAGCGTCCCACATCGACACATGGGACATGAAGCCCGAAGCGCCTGCGGAATACCGGGGTCCATTCTCGCCAATCGCAACGTCTGCTCCCGGCGTCCGTCTTTGTGAACATCTGCCGCTTCTGGCCAAGCAATCACACCATCTTGCGATTGTTAATTCGGTGGGAGGCTCGGTCGATACCAACGATCATCATGCTGGATATTACTACAACTTGACGGGGCACGCTCCCGATCAAACGTTCAAGATACAGGGTAACGATCGACGGCCTTACGCAGATGATTGGCCTTACATGGGATCGGTGATCGCATCGAAACGCGAGCAACTCGGAACACTCCCCAAGGCAATCACTTTACCCCATATGCCGAGCCGCAAACCGTACACTCGCCCCGGTCAGTTTGCCGCCAGATTGGGTGTTGAGCATGATCCATTGTATGTCAACGGATCGGTGGACAAACCACTCGAATTCCAAGCGCCCGCGCTTACCCTTAGCGGTGACGTCACGGCGGAACAAATGCGATCAAGACAGACATTACTTTCGACGCTGGATCGCGCCAGACGAGACTTCGACAACTCGCCGCAAGTCGATCTTTTCAAAAAGCATCAACAAAGAACAATGGACCTGTTGATGTCCTCGCAGACCACGACAGCCTTTGACGTTCGGCAAGAACCAGAGTCGGTTCGACAACGATACGGATCGTCTGTCAACGCCATGAGCTTATTGCTTGCCCGTCGCTTGGTAGAAGCCGAGGTGCCATTCATCACTGTCTTTTGGAAAGGTAATGATAAGCTCAAAGAAAAATGCAAAAGCGCGGGATCATGGGACACACATGGCAACAACTTTGATTGCCTGAAGGACAACCTTTTGCCAGAATTTGACCAAGCATTTTCTGCTCTGATTGAAGATCTTGCCCTGCGGAATCTACTTGACCAGACAATGTTATTGGTAACCAGTGAAATGGGACGCCAGCCAAAAATTGGCGATCCTCGTTCGGGTGGTGAGAAAGGAGCAGGACGCGACCACTGGACACACTGTTTGAGTGTCCTAATGGCAGGTGGGGGTATTCGGGGCGGTCAAACTTTTGGATCCAGCGATCGGTTCGGCGAGTATCCAGCAGATCACCCCGTAACACCCGCTGACGTTGCAAAAACCGTCTACTTTGCCGCCGGGCTGAACGACTTGCAGGCAGTAGATCAACAGGGCCGACCCTACGATTTACTTAGCGAGGGCAAGCCAATTTTGGAATTGTTTTAACAGCCACTCGGTCGAATCTTTGCTGAACAGGGATTCGCTGCAAAAATACGTGCAACGATTGACAACACCACTGGAAACGAGCGGATGCAAATCACCATCGTAAGACCCTTCAACATCCCACATCAATCCTAGGTAGCAATCGACACGATTCCCGCCTGCACATTTAAACAAGACCGTTCAATCGGCAATGGCTTTTATCATTGACCAAAGCCTTGCTTTTCAAGTGATTCTTTCGGTTCCCACTGCAAACTTAATCGGTTCTCCACAACGAGTCCGTCCCTTCTTTCCCCATCGATTCCATCGAGACCGACCATGGTTCGTTCAAGACTGATGCTCTGCACGTTACTTGCTTCGTTATTACCTTTGAGCTTGTCGGCGCAAGAGGCGACGACAAATATACCCTACGTCAAAAATGGTCACGAGCGACAGGTACTGGATGTCTACACTCCAACCTCCAAGTCGGACGAACCACTTCCAGTCGTCTTCTGGATCCACGGAGGTGGATGGCAAGCGGGCGACAAAAGTGATGTGGGTTTAAAGCCAAAACTACTAACCGATCAAGGATTCCTCTTTGTCTCCACGAACTATCGATTACTTCCCACGGTTGAAATGCAGAGCTTGACGGAAGACGTCTCCGCCTCTCTCGCATGGGTTCACAAAAACATTTCCAAGTATGGGGGAGATCCCAATCGGATTTTTGTTGGAGGTCATTCAGCCGGTGCACAGCTTGCGGCACTTCTTTGTATCGATGACCGATATCTTAAAAAGCATGACATCTCACTTCACGTACTTCGAGGATGTATCCCGGTTGATGGTGACACCTACGATATTCCCAAGATCATCATGACGGCTGAACATCGGCAAGCGATCTACGGTGGGAAAATGTTCACGTTTGGACACCGTCAAAAATTTGGCAATGATCCTGACAAACATATCGACTTTTCCGCGGTAACCCACGTCGCACCCGGTAAATCCATACCACCGTTTCTGATTCTCTATTTCTCGGGAAACCCTGATACTCAAGTGCAAGCGAGGCGATTGGAAAGTGTTCTCAAGGAAGCCGAGATTCCAGCTTTGGCGTTTGGCAAGTCGAATACAAACCACAGTCAACTCAATAACGACTTGGGCCGACTTGACGATCCAGCCACTGGGAAACTGATCGATTTTCTACAACAGTACCGTTAGGTAATCCCTGTTCCCTCGATCCATTTACCCGCGATTGAATGATGTCGGTGGCAGGGAATCAACCAACCACCGACATCGCACCCAAAAGATTGAGATCTGCATGAAGTTTGCTAGATTGGCTTAAGTTGATTGGAGCACCTGGCCTGGGCCGCTTCGAGGATCGCCAGCAGAAGATCGGCGTAACGCATCCCGGCATATCCGGCCATGTAGTTAAACTTACCGTCCCAGCACCAACCCGGATTAGGATTCGCCTCGAGTAGTTTGATGGTACCGTTGGCATCCGCTCGGTAATCAAACCGGGCATAGTCTCGACAGCCAAGACGCTCGAATAGCAAGCTGGAATCGTCATACAACCGCCTAGTCGTATCGTCGTCCAAATCGGCTTCGTGATACTTAATCTGTGTCCAATAAGGCGAATCCGGCAGCCACTTGGACTCGTAACCAAGAATCTTTGGTAGTCCTTCATCAAGACCACTGTAATCGACTTCTAGGATTGGCAGGAACTGATAACCAAGCCCAGGATTCCCGATCACCCCAACACTGTATTCCTTGCCGGTTAGATACTCTTGAATCAGCAAAGGTAATCCTGGAAATTCGTTCCGCATCGCTTCAAACCGCGAGAGCAACTCAGCAGGGGAATCAACAACCGAGGCTGCGGTGATGCCAACGCTACTGTCCCCGTAAACCGGCTTGAGCAACGCGGGGAGGATTGAAGGTATCGTGGCCGATTGATCATCGGGATCGACGTAGGATTCAAGCGGAACAGGGACATCCATCCCTTCGGCAATACTGCGAACCTGCGATTTGTTGTAGCAAAGCCCCAAGCACGCCGGGCCTGCGCCACTGTATGGCACGCTCATCGTCTCCAACATTGCAGGAACATGCAGCTCCTTGAAAGCGTCATTGTCGAGTCCCTCGTCACACAAATTCAGCACAAAACCAGGGCGACTCCCCCGCAGATCGGGCCACAGCGACGCGTGATTATCGAGATAGCGGAAAGAGTAATTGGTCAACTCACCCACCGCGTCCTTGAGACGCTTGATCGTCTCAAAATCCTCGGTATTGAACTGACCGTCACGTTTGCAGGTGTCGGGTAACCGTGGATCCCCAAGCAGCACCGTCACCTCGGTAAAAGCAGGTTTACTGCCGCGAGGCTTCGAATGCATTTTGGGTGATTTAGCTGTGAGTAACATTCGATGAGCCATCATTCCCAGATCGTAGTTTCGATCAGATTCCGCTTGCAGCGTTGTGTGCTCGCGAAAATCAGTGAACCCAGCTTGCTCCAAAAGGTGCACGATGCCGTCACGCGAATAGAGTCGCTCGGCGTAGAACTGGTCAACGATCACACCGCGTTCGGCATGAACAACGACCTCACGCGAAATCAAACGCTGCTTATCCGAGGAAATTGAACGTTCGCGGCAAACCAAATGATCCTGATCGATCCACTCCCAATTCCGAGGGACAAAGTTTTGTCGCATCCAATCCCCGTTCACAATATCTAAAGCGAGTACACCGCCTGGGGTCAGAGCTCGCTTGACCGCGGAAAGTACCGTGAGGTCATCCTCTTCGCGGTCAAAATACCCGAACGAGTTGCCCATCAACGCAACGCAGTGGAAATCGTTTTCCTTAAGGCGAAACTTTCTTGCATCACCCTCGTGAAAGGATATCGGAAGCGACTTTTGTTTCGCGCGACGCCGGGCAAGTCGAATGAGATAACGAGACCGATCCACTCCTACAACATTGCGAAATCCACGCTTGGCAAGTTCCAAACAATGCCTTCCTTGGCCACAACAAAGATCCAACACTCGATCGTTGATTTCAAGACCGACAGCGTGCACGAGAGCGTCCACTTCGTGAACCGTATTGGCGTCGTTCTCTACTACATCTCCGTCTGTCTTGAGATAGATCGAGTTGAACAATGTCCGCCACCAATCCGCTGGCAAATGCCGTTTGAGATCGGGAACCGGTCCCAGCGTGCGAGGCAGCACAGGCGGCCGAGGTGGCCGTGCGCGTACCGCACTATCCGTTTTGTTTGAAGGAATCGAGGTGCGGCTAACGTCAACATCAAAACTTCCAGTCATACAATCCCCTTCACTTAAAGCACGGCACCATCCAAGATGGTGAACCTAGAATTCGCGGACGAGCAAGTGAACGCGACTGCCCCAAAAGGAACAGCGTTCTCTACCTGCTTTGAAAGAAAAACGACCATGCTCACACCCTTTTCCATGGATGGCCCGCCTAAAGAGATGGCCATTTCAAGCTGAGGGGTGAACGCTAAAAAACGAACACTCGCAGTTGGCCGTTCGTGATGAGTGATGGTGGGCAGGCATAGAGCCTGGTGCTAGGCCGAGGCAAGTTCGACTTGCTTTGGTCATCGCGAGGCAGGAGTTGGAATCCTGCCCCACTTTTCGGCGCATCAACGAAACGTTTCACGACAAAATCTTTTATCTTTTTTTGTCGTTGTGTCAAGAGAAAAGGCGATCCAAACATCAGTGATTGCGTCTTGGTGGCGTAACAAAGTCCCTTGATAACCTGCTGTGTATCGGATATCTCAACGAGTGTCTCCCGAATGTCCTCAGCAGGAAACGAAGTGTCTTTCCCCCAGCGATCCCGACCCAGCCAACGCCTTGAACGCGATCTGCGAGCTAGCATCGTGGATGGCGTGTCTTTCGGTGGCATGGTGGGGCTTGGCGAGACCTATCTTCCAGCTTTTGCGTTGGCGGTAGGACTAAGCGAAATGGACTCGGGATTGGTCAGCAGCGTCCCGTTGGTAGCGGGAGGGCTGATGCAACTGGGTTCACCCTTTGCCGTCCGCATGCTCGGGTCGCATCGCCGCTGGGTCGTCGGTTGTGCAGTCATTCAAGCGATCAGCTTTATTCCGTTGGTGATCGCGGCGATGGTTGGATCGATCGGAATCACTTCACTGTTATTCATCGCAGCTGTCTATTGGGGTTCTGGATTGGCAACAGGACCTGCCTGGAACACTTGGATTGGCACGCTGGTGCCGCGTTCGATTCGCCCACGCTTTTTTGCACATCGCACGCGACTCTCGCAAGCAGGCGTCTTTCTCGGTTTTTGCGGCGGAGGCGTCCTGTTGCATTACGCTTCTATTTACCAGCGTAGCCTGCAAGCGTTTGCATTGATGTTTTCCCTCGCAGCCATTTGCCGCATGATTTCTGCGGTGAGCCTGAGATTACACAGCGAGCCGGTTCCGCTACCAACCAACATGCGCAAGATACCTTGGCGACGCGTCTTCCATCATCTGCGTGCAAGTAGCGGCGGCAAGCTGTTGGTTTATCTTGCGATGGTGCAAGCCGCTACTCAAGTATCCGGTCCGTTCTTTACTCCATTCATGCTGAAGCAATTAAAAATCGATTACAAGGATCTCGTGATTCTCTTTTCGACAGCTTTTTTGGCCAAAGTACTGTCGCTTCCGTTTTGGGGGCGAGTTGCCAAACGCGTCGGGGCTCGAAATCTTTTGTGGATTGGTGGGATTGGGATTGTTCCATTGAGCGGAGGCTGGGTGCTATCACAAAACTTCCTGTGGTTAAACGCTCTACAAGTTTGCAGCGGAATCCTGTGGGCTGCCTACGAGCTTGCATTCTTTCTGCTGTTCTTTGAATCCATTGCCGAAGAAGAACGCACAAGCGTGCTGACGATCTACAACCTCATGAATACCGTCGCCTGGGTTGCCGGCTCACTGGTTGGTGGATTAATCTTGTTTTCCTTCGATACGAGTTTCAACGGCTACCTCGTTATCTTTGCAGCATCTTCCGTTGCGAGACTAGCCGCACTCGCTCTATTGGCACGAGTACCCCGCATCATCGTTGATTCAGATCAGATGGCAGTTCGAACCGTTGCGGTCCGACCCGGTGCTGCATCACTAAACACTCCAGTCTTACCGAGTCTTCCGGACCAAGTACGCGATGGAGACTAATTACCGTCATCAAACCCGCTTCATTCGGTAACCTACGGGTAATGTCGCATTAGTGGTTACATTCTCAAGGGTTAACGAAGGCTTCATTAACCCTTGACTGATTCCTTCACGAATCTGCTCGCCCAGAAATGAGCCTTTTTTCTTGATTCGACAAGCATCAGGATGTCGAATAGTTTCCTCGATCACCAAATCAGTCCCAATAGAGCGTTAAATAGAAAGGGACAACCTTACCAAAAGACGCAACATTCTTTTCGAACGGTGTCGAGCAATTGAAACGAATCAAGGTGAGCGTGCCTAAACCAAAGCGAGTGTAGCATGGCGAGTATTTTTAGATTGTTAAGCGTCACAATGATCTTTGTGGCCGGCCAATGCACGATCAGCCGCGCTGCCGACGGACTGAATTTTCTTGCGATGGGTATTCCTCCAGAGATTTTCATTTTTGAGTCGGCTGATTTAAGAAACCTACTGCAACTATCCGACGACCAGCGAGAACAATTGCAGAGCGGTATTTTGAAAGAGGCAAAGGCGAGCTTTCTGGCCGCAAAGACCCAATACGATGCTCGCCCTAGTTCTCAGCGCCGCGGACCGTACATGCAACGGGGTGACAACCGACTCAAAAACGTAATCAGCGATCAACTCGATGACCGCCAGCACCAGCTTTTTCATCGGATGCTTACATTAATCTATCAATCACCCGTCAACGCCAATGGGGCGTTTCGTTTTGACCTACAACTGAGTGAAGATCAACTTGAACACTTGCGAGACCTCGAAACGCAATGGATCAAGCATGCTCTGGATCAAGTGAACTGTGATTTTCAATATCAGCGTCATACCGAAGAACGTGACTTCAGTAAGTATGGCGGTTTGCTGAAATACGGCAAAGAAGTGGCGCGGGCGGCCTGGGTATTCACATCAAAGCGAGACGAGCAGTGGAGTCAGATACTGACTCCCGAACAGGCAAAGCAATGGAAACAGCGTGAACTTCAATCGATCTTTCCAATCAAGAAATTCGATGTGCTGCTAATCGATTTCCAACCGGCACGGGACGGACGAGAATTGCTAGAAACGAAAACATGGATGGATATGAATGTGCCGTATTTAACACCGCCGCGTGAAGCGTTGGGATGGAGCGAGCAGCAATTCAAGGAGGTGCAGGAGCTTGCCCAGTCAGTCCGTTTCGATTGGTCCGCTTTACCTTCGGCACCAGAAGCTCGTGCCTCGTTGATAGCGGAGCGGCAACAACAAGAAGTCAAGTGTTTGCAGAAACTTGAAAAGATCATGACCGAGAAACAGAGGGCAATTTTTTGGGACTTGTTCGGCGAACCAACACCGGGAAACCGTTATTTGCACGAACTAAAAGCAAAAGCCCAATTGGATTCGTCCGAAAGTAATTCCCAAAAAGATTAGCCGTTCACACAAAGAATACCATCGACACCGATTTCCAGACAACTTTCACTTTCGGAACAGGATTGACCACAACGAACCATACAGCATCACCGGCTCGATTTTTCGTCGCTTGATCACATCGTTTACCAGTATGCGGAATCCTGATAGGTCGAGCCCGTTTTCACATCGTGGTAAAAATCATGGAGCGTTCCTTTCCTCTCGGTGTAGCCAAAATGGATAGTGTCTTTGGTCACCACCCAGCCCAAGGGACCAACCGTCTTTCCAACCATCCTAGGCTCCACAAATTGTCCATTACCGTCAAACTGCGGTGACGCTCCCTTGTCGATAAACCTCTCCTTCAAAAACTTTTGCAGTTCGACTCGCGACACCGTATACGTCGCATCGTGATCGAGGTGATCTTGGCGCAGCGTGATGTCAGTCGCAGTTGGCGGGATCAAGTCGGTCGCCGCGGTCGGCCACCAAATGCTACTCAAATTGTCATGATGGGTATCGGTCCCGTAAATCCAATAGAGGGCCGAGATGATACCGAAAGCCGAGAATAACCAGAGAAACACACCGAGGAGCAACACGCGTTTCAACAGTGATGTTCTGGGCACAACCGTCGCGTTCGCTCCAGGGGATTGTTCGATTGGATTCCCGTGGGCGGTGTTTGTTTTCGCGCTAGCCAAAATGTTTTCCATCAAGTTGAACTAATGGTTCATTATCCAATCTGAAATCCAGAGATCGCCAAGACTCTTTTCTAGAATCACTGTAGCATAGCCGGAGGATTGCAGCGAAAGTTCATCGACACCAAGAACCGTGACTAACTCTAACTAGCCAACGTCCTCTTGCAACTCATCCGCCAGAGAACGGCATTCGTCAAACTTCAGCAAATCCTTTAGATAACTAAGTCCCTCGCCCTCTGATGTTACAGCCACACCCTTATCTTGAATTCCCTTGTAAGTGCTACGCACTGCGGAGACTCGTGCGATCAATTCCGAAACGGCAAAGGCGCAAAGATTGAATCCCAATTGTTGCAACTCACCCACCGGCAGACAGGGGGTTTTTCCTCCTTCGAGTGGATTGGCGAACAAATAATCAGAAGGAAACTCCTCGCCAATTTTTCTTAATTCTTCGATCGACTCGGGAGCTTCAATGAATAACACATCAGCACCAGCCTGGAGGTAAGCCCGCCCGCGAACGATTGCGGATTCCAAACCTTCGACTGCTCTCGCGTCGGTGCGGGCAACAATCACCAAACCGCTGTCACCTCTTGCACGCACCGCTGCGCGAATCTTGGCCGCATGCTCTTCCAGCGTTACCACTTGTTTTCCATCAAAGTGACCACAGCGTTTGGGCCACGTTTGATCTTCCAGTATGACTCCCGCTAATCCACCATCCACGGCATCCGAAACGCACCTCACAACGTTCAGTACACCTCCGTATCCTGTATCAAGATCAGCAATGATCGGCAGGTCCACAGCCCTCGCGATTCGACGCGACTGCTCAATGATCTCCGATGCGGTTAACAAGCCAATGTCTGGCTTGCCCAAAAGAGCAGCAGACATTCCGAAACCACTCGTGAAGAGCATCTCAAAGCCTGATTCAACCGCAAGCATTGCGCCGATACAATCGTAAACAGCCGGTCCATAGACAATTCCATCCGATCCTAGAAGTTCTCGAAGTCGTTTTGGTTTAGTTTTCATCATCTCAATCGCCCTGCTAAACAATCAATAAAACCTTCACCTGCCGATCGTCTTTGGTTAACTTTCGGTCGTTCAATGAAGCCAGCAACGAGCGTCCTTGCATGGTCGAACGCATGGTTGAACTGCGCTGATGCACCTAGCCCCGCGGGTGATGTGCATTGGACGAAGATGATTCGTGACGCAATTTCACTCAGCCGATGGGTGATGGCTCAGCATCGACAGGAACGCCAGAGCAGCAAGCGATTTTATGCTTCCTTAAAACCCGAAGTGTGCGTTCGCGGCTTTCCGCTGAAAAATCTTGATGCTGTTCGATCATCGCGCGATCGCGACGATGCCGAAGTCGCTTACCCATCACCTTGTAATAATAGGTCAACGCAAGACTTGCGAGGTTCACTTGGTACTGTTCATCGAGTTGAAATGACTTACTGTCAAAGAACAGATCTCGAGGGAAAGCGACAGAACCGCGTTCTAACCAAACCACGTCATGGTCTTCGCGGTGAATATGAAGGTCAAAACGAGGCAACAGGGAGTCACTTCGATCCACACTCCCCGACTCCGTTAGCTTCACCGCAGTCAAACGCTTGACTCGCTGTCGACGTAAAATCTGATCAGCCGAAAGTGGACGCAAAATGTCCCACGGAGTGTACTCAATCGCGTGAAAGGAATTGCGAGAGAATAATCCGTAACCGTGTTCAGCCAGTAGACGTTCGACTGCGTGTACGGAATCCTCGAGAATTGAAATATCAACATCACCGTGACGCCGTGAAAAACCTCCGCAGTGCAGGGCAAGCGACATGCCTCCCTCAATCTGAAATCGACAAGCACTTGCTGGGAACACCTTTGCTAGCATCCTCAACTGTTCGAAGTATGTTTGCTTCTCCTCAGTTGTGGGCGGGGACAAGTCATCGACGCGTTGCAGAATCTGACGATAACGATTGGCCGGAGTTCGAGCTAAACGCACTTTTTGAAAGAGAAGCTGCATTTCACTTTGGCTCAAGAAGAATTTTCGGTTTCCGATTACTAAATCGTTGGCTAAGACGTCGTGCCGAAAGAGATGGGGTAACGTAGCGAGGTGCGGTTGAATAGGATTTTTTTCCCAAGTGGAACCCGTAATCCCTCACTCGTTTCATCGTCCATGCAATCGGAAAACTTTCACTAACCTGCAAAGAAAGACCGCACTGCTCCGCCCCAGCGTTACATGCAAGACGGTGCCTCATGGATCGACCGTGTTCGGCCAAGATCCCAACCTAGGACTCGCCCAGAGCCCTTACAAACGCAAGCAATCTGAATAAAAGCAACCGTCCTACCGACAATACGACTTGTTATCAGAAGGTCACAGACGAAACCGATCCTCGCAAAAAATTATTCCATCGGCATCGCTGATTTGCCGAGCGATCTAACCGAAGTAAACGGGAACCGTAACCGGCAACGCAGGCAGCAATCCCCCTTGGATTCGCCCCACGTGGGATTGAGGGTGACCCTAGATCGCAGGCCTTGCCAAAGGATTCAGTTGACTTTCCTATCGATCAGCAAACATACAGCAGCATCGCCGGTGACATTGACCGACGTGCGACACATATCAAGAATTCGATCGACCGCAAAAATGAGTGCCAACCCCTGCTCAGGTACACCGATCGCACCAAGCACAATCACCAGCATCACCATTCCTGCACCGGGAACAGCAGCGGATCCGATCGAAGCAAGGGTGGCGGTTAGGACAATCGTGAGTTGCTGATTGAGGTCCAATTCCATTCCAAACGCCTGTGCAATGAAGACAGCCGCCACCGCTTGATAAAGACTCGTTCCATCCATATTGACGGTGGCCCCCACAGGCAAAACAAAACTCGACACCTCTTTCTTCACACCGAGATGCTTTTCCACTCTCTCCATGGTCACCGGTAATGTGGCCGCGCTCGAACTCGTCGAGAAAGCTAATAGCTGTGCAGGCAAGATACCTTGGAAGAAACCACGGTAAGATTGCCCAGTCATCGCAACAACCAGCGCTGGATAGAATCCAAACATCATGACGCCAAGCCCTAGTACGACCGTAATGCCGTACCAGAGAAGTCCAATCAGCAAATCAGGGTTACTGATTTCTGCAACCAGAGCAGCCAGAAGAGCAAAGACACCAATCGGCGCAACAGCCATGATCAGGTTGACTAAAGTAAGAACGATTTCATGCAACGCCTCGAACAGTGATTTGACCGTTTCCTGATGCTTGGGTTCAACAAGAAGTAACCCAATACTGAATAGCAACACCGCAAAAATCACCTGCAGCATATTTCGATTCGCAGTCGTTGCCGCAAATAGATTCACAGGAACCACATCGACCAAGGGCTGCAGGGGGCTTTGGTCTTGTTGAGCCTGAGCCTCTGCAATCTTGACTCCTGCATCTGCCTGAAATGTCGAAACCAATTCTGAGCGAGACTCTTCCGTAATTTGGTTACCCGGCTTG
>JADHOA010000065.1 GCA_016779185.1 Rubripirellula sp. | reverse complement strand
GCAGCCTCGCAGGAGCAACCACGTCGATGTTTACCAATGAATCGATTTCCTACCTCTTGCAGGTGGTTTGTAGGGATGGTTTTTCGGTTGGCCTTGAAGCCCTGAAGTGTATCCGTGGCGAGTGGATCTCTGCGCTCATTCTGCGCTCATGATGACTTCTCCGCGCATTCTCGTCCCCCTTTACCCCTCATTGCTTGCGTAATCGCTACCTACTGCACGAAACCATGAAAAAGAGAAGTGTTTCCCATAGAGTTTCTGAAGATCTGATTGACCATGGAACATTGAGAACCTCCACTTGTGGGAGTTTTTCCGTTTATTTCGCTCCTGCGTTCATGGTGGATCGTTTTACCCAGCAAAGGGAATGACTGTCTCAGAGTTATCGATGCGCGTGGAGTTGGAATCGGTGGTTGATTCCGGGGCGGAAAGCGTAATGATCCGTTGGGCGTGTGCCTGCCAAAACTGACAGTTCCCAAAGTCAAGCCAGTTAGCCTTAGAGTTCTATGATGTTTTCAACCAATCGACTCTTCCTGCTGCTAGTGTCAATGACCTGCACCGCACCTGGTGTCCAATGGACTCGTTCGTGGTTGTACGCCGACGGCTACGGATCTTCGTTTCACCAAAATGGATCTGAGCAGTACACATCAACGAATTACAGTGGAATCGTTGATGCGCCAGGGATCGGAAGTTCGCGATCCGGTTGGGTTGATGGACAGGTTTCCTTGCTACCTCGTCAAACTCGCAAAAGTGAGTACTCCTCGAGCCTCGGCAGCCGAACTCAGGCCAGGATGGTTGGTGACGCTTCGCCTGCAGCAGCGGAAGCAGCCGCTGGTGGATCGATTTTAGAAAAACCTTCTTCGGCGTTAAACGTCTCAACTCTCGAAGGGCAAAGCTCGTTGGGCGATGGTCAGGTTTCGTCTTCCCTCCAATCCAGAGGCTTGCCTTCCAGTGCTTTGATGGCACCGGCCAACGCTAACAACTCAGCGTCTTTTCCCGCTTCGCCTTCACAGATTATGCTCAGCCCCGTCGAGTCCGGCGTGAATCCGCTTGCCGGTATCGCCGCGACTGCTCAGTTGCCTGCGGGAAGTGTTCAAGCGGAGGCAGGTTCAACCAATATCTTCGGTCTCCGGCGCGGCAGGATGGGTGAATGGGTCAGAAGTTTCCCGCTCTTTCAGTTGAATCAGAGCACGACAACGTCGGAAACCGCTTCAGGTGTTTGGGAAGAGCAAGTGCAATCTTTCTTTCGTGCGCCGGAGCAAAATATTCAGCAGCGTCAAGGTTTATTCTCCGGTTGGTGGCCGAGCCAAAATTCGCTCAGTAATCAAAATCAAGCGGCGTCACCGTATTCAGGATCCCAGTCCTCAAATAGTTCCAGTGCTCCTTCGGCCAATGGTTTGACTTCTCAAGTGAACCCTCCCGAGGCAGCCGATGCTGGCAATACAAACGCGACCGGAGTTCAAGGTAATCCCGTGTTCAATCCAACGAGCCGCTTTCGTGGTGCTAGCGGATGGTTTGGGGTACGTCCTGCCGCGGACACGGCCTATCAGGCGTATCGCGCTGATGGACAGCAGGGTTCGAATCCCGCGCAGGGTAACGCTTCGGCTTTTGGTGCTTCGCAGCCAAGTCAGGCAAATCAACAGACTCCTTACTCAGCGTTCCAAGCTCCCAAGCAGGGTTGCTGGAATCAATTCTGGGGCCGTTGGTTTGGCACGGGGTATCGAACCAGTTCGTACCGCGTTCCGATTACCTATTACCGTCCTGTTCTAACCACGGATCCCAACACCGGGGCGCAAGTTTTGGTTCAACAACCTTGCACTTCTTTCGTACAGCAGGAGCAGCGTTCACCCATTCGGCTGTTCAGAAGTGCCAGACCAAATTTGTCGGGGGATCCAGCGTACGGTCTACCTGCTGACTCGTGTCCTCCCGCTTACACCGCTGCGATGCCGAGTCTGATCTATCCGGGCCTTGGCTATGTTGTCGCAGCGAATCCTACCACTGGGCTTCAGAACTCTTCTTATGTCATTGCCGTCAATGGAATGCAACAAGTAACGTTGCCAGTTGCGGTGACCGTGTGGAATGGTGCTGTGATTCCAGCTTCGGCAACCGTTGTCAAGCCGTCTCAACTGCAAGCACAGTCTTATATTCAAGGCAGCGTAGGAAGCGAGATTACCGGAAGTGGACCAGCGACGGCTGCGGTTCCGTCCAATACGTGGAATAACGGTTCAAGCCCACAGTCGTTCAACGCCGTTAAGCCACTGACAGCAGCTGATCTAGGTGTTGCAGGTGACCGCTCGCCTGCATCGGACCTGACTCCAATGCCGAAACCGCGTCTGGAATCTTTCCGCTATGCACCTGCCGAATCATCGACGGTAAACGGTCAGGATTCACAGACAGATGTCAGGAATTCAGACGGTGATTTGAGTATCCTTGGCTCTGGGCAATCGCTTTTCTCTGCACCCTCGCATGTACGGTCGCAGCCTGCTCAATTGCCAGCCAATCGTGGAGTCGGTGGTGAGTGGCGACTGCAGAACGCCGCCGATTCAACGGCGATGCTGCCACCGCCTGCGGAACGTCGCAAAATTGGGCAGCAGTTGGGTGGGGGTGAGATTCAATCAGACGATTCACAGGGTGATACTTTCCGAAGCAACTCACCAAGTCTCGAAGATTTATTGAGAAGCGAAAACTTTGTCAGTGCTGAACCCATTTTAGCACCGCGGGATTTTCAGCCGAGTTATCCACGTCGCAGCGAATCACGCGTCCGCTCAATGACCCAGTCCTCTCTGCTGGGCGATGATCATTCCAAGGCTGCTCGTGCCACCGCAACAGGTGAGTTCAGTCGGTCCCTCGGCACTGCAGGTATGACAACAATTTCCACATCGCTGCCGATGGATCGAATCTCGGAGGTCAAAAAAGTGGACGAGTCAAAATGGATTCGACAACCCACTTCTGCCCGCTAACTTTTTTTGTTGCTGCTTCAAAAATTCTATGTGATGATCGGTGGCTTGGCTTTTGGCTGAAAAAACGACCTTTGATTACTGGGTGTCGATCCCGGCGGGGTTCGAGATTTCTTGGGTTTGTGTCAGTTAGGGCCCGTTGAGTATCTCGTTTCTGAAGCGACTCATTTCATGATCATCGCCGCTGCGCGTGCGTTGCAGCTTCTCTCTGGCCAAGGTTCACGCCGGACTCGGCGGACAAAGCCAAGGTACTCTTTCCTGTTAGAATCTGTTCTGATGGCGATCAAATGCTCGGCTGCGTCATCTGCTTTCAGGACCTTGGGAAGCATTCCCAGTTGATGTGATGTCCCCGTCGGTGTGATGTCCCAGTCGGTGTAATGAGAGGGGCCTAACAGTAAGGGTCTAAAATATCTTGGGGTTGGGTGATGTCTGGTTGTGGCTTGGATGGACGCGGTCATCGTGTAGGCTTTGTCGGCGGTAAGGAAGCGTCGCCGGACGGGCAGGCACGTTACCTGGGCAGCCACGTTACCGAGGTTGTAGGATCAGGTTTCAATGTCGATCAATCAAAATTTGAGGCGATGCTTCGCGTAGGTGATCATGATGGATAACGGAAAGATTGCGGATCATTTTGAGGAACTGGCTGACCTGATGGAGTTTCGCAGTGAAAACCCCTTCCGTGTTCGGGCTTACCGCAACGGTTCCAAGGCAATCAGAGATCTTGGTGAGTCTGTCACTGCAATACTGACCGATCCAAGTCGCAAGCTTGACGCCGTTCCTGGTATCGGGAAGGGGTTAGTCGATCAAACAAGAGTATTGGTCGAGACGGGGCGGTTGCCGCAATTGGAAAAGCTGCGACAGGAAGTGCCGGAGATTGTGTTGCTGATGGCTCGGATCCCCGGCCTTGGTGCAAAAAAAGCCGTTGTGCTGCACCAAGAACTCAAGCTCGAAACGCTCGACGACTTGCGGAGAGCCTGCGAGCAAGATGTTGTCAAACAACTCAAGGGCTTTGCCGCTAAGACACAGCAGGTGATTCTTGAAGGTTTAGAAATTGCAGAGGCGGCAGCTGAAAGGGTCTACTGGGCCAACGGAGATCAGCTCGCACAAGCGATTGCAGTGCACATGCGGC
Source organism: Rubripirellula sp. (assembly GCA_016779185.1). Taxonomy (GTDB): domain Bacteria; phylum Planctomycetota; class Planctomycetia; order Pirellulales; family Pirellulaceae; genus Rubripirellula. Next base: position 10,736 of record JADHOA010000065.1, on the reverse strand, counting down.
AATGCGATGCAATCACTCGAATGGAATGGGCGGGCAGTTATCGTCGAGGTCGCGAGACCGTTGGCGATTTGGATTTGTTAGTCGTCGCCTCTGATCGTCAACTCGCGATGGATCAATTTGAATCGTTCCCGCAGCGATCGCAGACCATGATGCGTGGTGACACCAAGGTGTCGATTCGCGTGGGAAAAGCTTTTCAGGTTGATTTGAGACTTGTAGAGGAAGGTGAGTTTGGTGCGGCACTCCAGTACTTCACCGGTTCCCAAGCACACAACGTCCACGTTCGACGAATCGCTAAGCAGAATGGTTTGAAGGTTAATGAGTACGGCGTTTTTCGCATCGACGACCAGTCTCGAGTCGCTGGTGCATCCGAAGAGGAGGTGTATCAAGCGATTGGGCTTCCATGGATTTCGCCCGAATTACGAGAGGACCGAGGCGAGTTAACCGGCGATCTCGTATCGCCTGAGGATCTTCTTGAAATCTCACAGTTACGCGGGGATTTGCACATGCATACCACCGCTACCGATGGTGAGGCAACCATTCGCGAGATGGCCGATGCTGCAATCGAACGCGGACTCACTTACATTGCAATTACCGATCACAGCCAGCGTGTTTCCATGGCCATGGGACTCGATCCCAAACGACTTCGTGAACAGTGGCGTTCCATTGATGCGATCCGTCCTGAGTACGAGGGTCGTCTTGAGATCCTCAAGGGGATTGAGTGCGATATTCTCGAGAAAGGAGGGATGGACCTGCCCGATGACTGTCTCGAGGAAGCGGACTGGGTTCTAGCGAGTATTCATTATGGGCAAAAGCAATCGAGAGATCAGATAACGGATCGACTGCTTGGTGCACTTGAAAACCCTCATGTTGATTGCATTGCGCATCCTACAGGACGGTTGCTGAACCGCCGCCGCCCCTACGAGGTTGACATGGAGGTAGTGATGGACTGTGCCAAACGTCAAGGCAAGCTGATGGAGTTGAACGCAAATCCGGCAAGGCTGGATTTGAATGAGGTTCACCTTGCTGCTGCCAAGCGTCGAGGCATTCCAATCGTGATTAGTACCGATGCACACTCGATCGTCGGATTAGATGTGATGCGTTACGGTGTGCTGCAAGCAAGACGAGGAGGGTTGGTCGCAGCGAATGTCGCTAACACCCTAGATTGGCCTGAAATGAAACGCCGATGGCTCTCGGCGGACTAAGCTTTGACGCGGGGATTGGCAACTTTGGTTTTGTAAAGCCCGGATACCAAGAACGTCAAAATCACGCCTAGGATTAGCAGCGGAATCGCGTGAGCCGGTTCGCTAAAGTAGTGCTGGGATCCAGGCTCACCATGCCCCGGATGTGCATTGGCCAGCGAAGCCGAGAACAAGGCTGCGAAGCATGTCAATGACAATCGGAAAATGGTTTTACTTCGCACTAGAAATCACCGCGGGTGGAGTTCATTCACTCAGGACCGGCAAACTTTAGCCAAAATCATTTTTTTTTGCGAGAGAGACTTTGCTAAGATTTTCAATAAAGTTGTTTGCTATCAACTTGTAAGGTTGATTCGCCGGAATCCATGTGTCTCCACGCAGATGTTGGAGTCACGCCAGGTCACACTGATGGACGACTCCTTTTGGCAAAGCTTGGATGGTCGTTCACGCAAACCCACTGCTAGCAAGGCCAAGGTGCGCGTCCTCTTTTCATTCAGGGCGATGAAACAGCGGTTTGATCTCGCTGGCGTTTTGGCAGTGTTGTGAGATTGCCAGAATTGGATCCGGTGAATGGTTCTGAAGGCAACGGATCAATTGACGTGTCCATGCTTCAAGCGACTTGAAATCAGCATCTTTGTCAGCCGAAGGGTTCTGATCCTCCATCTCGCCGGAGAGCGAATCGCTTGAGGCTTGTTGTTTGACGGCTTGGCTTAATTGACGGCATAGAACGGGTACGATCATCGGGATGGAACTTTTGGAGATCGCAAGTGTTTCGAGCAATTCAATTCCATACACTCCGGCCCTTTCGAGGATCTTGCTGATTCGTTTAGCCTGTGGCTCCAAGTTGATGCCTGATGCGACGGAAGCGTGAATCGCTTCGATCGCAATCGCAAGGTCTCGGTGATGGATTAGTTCACCAAGTCGGCGTTCGCAAGAAAGGGAAGGTCTCGTGAGCCTTCCCAATAACTTAGTCGCAGCGTGGGCAACGCTTGGATCTTTATCTCGACTTCGCTTGAGAACACTTGATTCAATCGCATCAAGCGGTCGGTTTTGCAGCCATAAAGCTTCCATGGCGGCCAGGGCAAAATCGGGCGAGTCGCCCTCAACCCATTGATTCAATCGTTCGGCTGAGCATTTCGAGCTTGGAATCACTTCTGCGTTGAAAAGCGTTTTGCAATCGTCCTTTTTCTGATACAGGCTTAGCACTCGCTTGGCGATCTGGCCGGAGTCTGGACGCAGTCGGTCGATCCAGTTCGAGGGGAGATCTATTTTGAGCGACGAGAGTGTCGCGAGTGCGTAGCCAATCTCCTGTGCGGTGTAGTAGCCGGATCGCGATAGCGTCCAGCCGCTATAGCCCACCAGCGACCACTGCGAATCGTAAAGCGACGCATCGCTCGCTAGAAAGCCGAGTCCGCAGCAAATCGGCAGCAGTTGTGTGGTTAATGGTGTGAGGTCGAGTGGGTGTTGGGGCGAGACTTGGTGCCAAAAATGGAGGGCATGTTGTGACGCGAGTTCCATGGTGAGGCGAAGTGGATCCTCGATGAGTTCATCGCTGATTTCGATGGTGGCAGCGGTTTGGCTCGCAGGGGCTTCCGCAGGGGGTTCGACTGAGATTTCGACTGAGACTTCGACTGGGCTTCCATGCTGCGGGCTCTCGGCTGATTTTGCAGGGCGATAGTCGGAAAGTTGATCAAGTGATTCTCGGGAGACAACCCGCACCGTTGGGTTCGTCTCGCACCGAGGCAGTCGATTGAGGATGGCTAAACGAGTGGATTCAACCAGTGAACGACGGTTCTCGTGGTCGAGTCCGAGCTGCGAAAGATCCGTAACCCACGTCGCAGTTTGGATGAAATCACGCCCGATGATTTCAGCCGTGCGTCGAAGCAAAAGCTCGAGATCGACCCTTTGCCTCGCACTCAGGGGTGGGCTTTGATCACGTTTCCAAAACATGTTGGTTGCTTTTTCTCGCGGTAATGGGCCTGTCGGGTTTTCAACAGAAGTTTACGGTCGGAAGTTGTGTGCGGAACGATCGTCCCCTTCCCTTCTCGATACCCAAGGATACCGTTATCCTAGTCGCGGTTCGAGCCTGTGTTTTCGATGTTGGGTTTGAGCATGTTTCGAGCACACGGTTCTTCGGTTGATTCGATGGATGACGACGAATTCACTGTTGGAGAACCAATGCTTTGGATTCTTGGCTTGCCAGGAAGAGAGATGCAAGTCTCATGATTTCTCACTAGCACTTAGCCTGTCGTCTCACCTGAAGTGAGCCGATCCGAGTCACTTCAACTGTTGAGATCGATTCAATGAAGTCAGATGTTTTTCGAGGTTGTATCCCAGCATTAATGACACCATGTGGAGCGGATGGAAATCCTGACTTTGACGCATTGGTGGCCAAGGGAAAACAGCTTCAAGATCAGGGGATGACTGGTGTTGTCTATTGCGGGTCCATGGGAGATTGGCCGCTTTTGACAGACGCTCAGCGCCAAGAGGGTGTCGCTCGCTTGGTGTCGGCCGGTGTGCGGGTGGTCGTTGGAACGGGGGCGCAGAACACTAGGATTGCTTGCGAACATGCTGCTCACGCTCAGTCGGTTGGTGCGGACGGCCTAATGGTAATCCCTCGTGTTCTTTCGCGTGGCACCTCCGCTGCGGCTCAGTATGATCACTTTTGTGCGATCTTAGCCTCGGCATCTGATTTACCAGCCGTTATCTACAATAGTCCTTATTATGGATTCGAGACAAAAGCCGATCTGTTTTTCCGTTTGCGTTTGGAACATGCTAATCTCGTCGGTTTCAAGGAGTTTGGCGGCGCTGCGTCGCTGAGTTATGCGGCCGAACAAATCACCAATGCAAGTGATGATTTACTGTTGATGGCCGGTGTTGATACTCAGGTTTACCACGGGTTTGTTCATTGCGGTGCGGTGGGGGCCATTACTGGTATCGGAAACTGTCTTCCTAGTCAGGTGCTGAAACTTGTTGAGCTTTGTGAGGCTGCGGCAAAGGGTGATCCGCAGGCGCGGCGATTTGCCAAAGAGTTAGATGAAGCGTTAATCGTTTTGTCCACCTACGACGAGGGTCCCGATCTTGTTTTGTTTTACAAATACCTGCTTGTTCTCTTGGGTGAGCAAAACTACGAAAGGCACTTCGTCCCCACTGATCGACTGAGTGATAGTCAGAAAAAATTTGCTAAGCAGCAATTGAATTTGTTCTTGACCTGGTGGGAAGCTTGGGACGGAAAGTCGTACGCGTGAATCGAATGAATGAGTCTATTCAATGACACAAAAAATTGAGTTCGTCGATTCGCATACCGCAGGTGAGCCAACGCGTGTGATTTTGGCCGGAGGTCCTGATCTTGGTAGCGGTCCCCTGAGTGAACGTGTGAAGCGTTTTGGTTCCGATTACGATTCACTACGCCGCGCGATGGTGACGGAGCCGAGGGGAGCCGATGTACTGATCGGTGCGTTGCTCTGTGATTCAAATGATCTGACGTGCGATGCCGGTGTGATTTTTTTCAACAACGTCGGCTATCTGGGAATGTGTGGTCACGGGTTGATCGGATTGGTGGAAACACTTCGGCAGCTCGGGAAATTAAAGTCGGATCGTTGCCGAATTGAGACGCCAGTCGGGATTGTCGAAGCAACGGTCGAGGCGGAAGGTTCGATTACCTTTGACAATGTGATGAGCTACCGAAAGGCAGCGAACGTGGCCATTGAAGTTCCGGAGGTGGGAACGGTTGTGGGCGATGTTGCGTGGGGAGGCAATTGGTTCTTCCTGACTCGGGAACCAAAACCACGACTGAGTGTTTCCACAATTCCCGAACATCTTGTATTGACGACCGCGATCCGAAAAGCAGTGAACGAGCAGGGATATCCTGAGGTGGATCACGTGGAGTTGTTCGGCGAACCTTTGGCCAAAGCAAGTCATTCACGCAATTTTGTTCTCTGTCCTGGGTTAGAGTACGACAGGTCACCCTGCGGAACGGGTACCAGTGCGAAGCTTGCTTGTCTTGCCGCTGATGGGGCTCTGAAGCCAGGGGAGCGGTGGGTTCAAGAAGGGATTCTTGGAACGTCATTCACCGGTGTGTACCGTTGGTCGTGTGAGGAAAAGAATGAGATTATTCCCACCGTTACCGGTCGGGCTTACTTAACAGCTGAGGGGCGTCTACTGCTGGATGATGCGGATCCTTTCCGGATGGGGATTTCCGCAGATGAAACCGTTTTGTGATTCTTGGAAAGCTGTTTATCAAAGCGACTGATGGGAAAGAAAATCGTCATTGTCGGCGGAGGCATCATCGGGATGACTGCCGCTTGGAGCTGTATCAAAGACGGGCATGACGTCACTCTCATCGACCGACGCAGTCGGCAGCGTGACGGTTGCTCGTTTGGAAATGCTGGGATGTTGGTGCCAAGTCACTTTATCCCGCTCGCCGCTCCGGGCATGATTCGCTTGGGGTTGAAGTGGATGTGGAGTCGTGAGTCTCCTTTTGCCATTCGCCCACGCTTGTCGTGGAAATTGATTGACTGGCTTTGGAAATTCAAGCAAGCCTCGACGCAGCAAAAGGTTGATCGAAATGCACCCCTGTTGCGAGATTTGAATCTTGCAGGGCGGCAAGCGTTCTTGGAGCTAGAGCAAGAGTTGCCAGGTGGCTTTGAGTTGATCAAGCGCGGGCTGTTGATGCTTTGTGTCACACATGAGGGATTAGAGGAAGAGGTAGAGGTTGCGCATCTCGCCAACGAGCTTGGTGTGCCCGCGACCGTCATGAATCCTCAAGAACTTGCAGCATTGGATCCCAGCGTCGAAATGGGAGCTTTGGGCGGTGTGCATTTTCCATTGGACTGTCATCTTTCGCCGAATCGCTTGATGGCGTCTCTTGAAAAAAAACTCGAGCAGAGTGGTGTGGATTTCAGGTGGGAGACCTCGTGTGATGGATTTCGCCATGACTCGAGTGGTAGCGCGAGTGGATCGATACGATCGGTTGTTACCGAGAGCGAAGAGGTCGCCGGAGATGAGTTCGTCATATGCGGTGGTGCATGGTCGGACCTGATGGCACAGCAAATCGGCTTGTACCTTCCGTTGCAAGCTGGCAAAGGTTACAGCCTCACGCTTGAAAGCCCCAGCCAATTACCTAACCTCTGTTCCATCCTAAAAGAGGCGAGGGTCGCGGTCACTCCAATGGGTCGTACGCTTCGGTTCGGCGGAACGATGGAGATTGTCGGGCACGATGAGTCGATCAGCGCGTCGAGATTACGGGGAATTGTGGGTTCGATCCCAGAGTATTTTCCAGCCTTCAAGCAGGGTGATTTTGCTGCGTGCAAACCTTGGGTCGGCTTGCGACCTTGTTCGCCGGACGGATTACCATACGTTGGACGGGTAGAAGGGCATCGCAATTTATTAATCGCGACGGGTCACGGGATGATGGGGATCAGTCTATCGACGATCACCGGTAAACTGATTGCAGATGCGATCGAGGGGCGTTCAAGTGGCATCAACGGTTTGGAGCGGATTTCGCCGAGTCGATTTCGTTAGAGGAACCACTTGTTCCTGTTTGGGTAAGGAAAGTAGCTATTCCTTCGAAGAAATTTGTCGCCTTGGAATTTCTGCCAACCATTGTTCTGCCACCCATTGTACGGTGCAGAAACCCATGCGAGATGAATGGAACGAGACGGAGGACTTCTCGTTATACTCAACGAAGACGCGTTTCCTTTCTCTTTTCTTTTATACTGCGTAGATACCGTAAGCCGACCGAGAAATCGAATGCCACAAATTGAGTTTTCGCTTCAGCTAGCAGAGCATGTTGGTTGTCCCACCGAAGGTGATCTACCTGAGGGAACCATTCGAGAAGGTTTGGCTTCGTGGTTTGAACGCTACCCGAAGCTCTCGGAATACCTCATGGATTCGGATGGAAACCTTAGGGCACACTTGTCCGTGTTTCTTGATGGTGAAATGGTGAATGGTGCTGAGGTTTTGGAACGACACATCGCAGGTCGACAAGAGGTGTTTGTGATGCAGGCGATTTCGGGCGGTTGAGCGAATCGTATGCACGGGCACGAAATAATGGAATTTGGCTGATGGATTCAGGGTGTCAGTGTTGTACGGAGACGTAATGTTGTTTGTTGATGTTTTTCTGTGTTAAGGCGAGCGTGTGGCACTCGCTAGATCATTTGAGGTCATGTTGAATCTGCGGCGTTTGTTTATAGGGTGAGATTGATGGCGTCGGAGAGGCAGCAACTTCGCGTGGGAACGCGTCTTGGAAAATATCGGCTAGACCGACGCATTGGCGTTGGAGGGTTTGCTACCGTTTACGCAGCGACTGACACGCTGCTTGGTATCAAGGTGGCTTTGAAAATCCCGTCGCTTGATTATGTTTCCAGTGGCATGCTGGAAGAGTTTCGTCGCGAAGCGCGACTGACGATGAAGTTAGATCATCCTAATATTCAACCGATTCGCGATGCGACTTTTGTTGGGGACTATCTGGTGATTGTTGCACCACTTGCAGAGAAAACTCTTGATGATCGCTTGAAAAAACGTATCGCATTTGACACCGCTTTTTCAATCACCCAGCAGTTGCTTGAAGCAGTCGCTCATGCTCATGAGCACAAGGTGATTCACTGCGATATCAAGCCTGAGAACATCTTGTTGTACAAAGGATCGCATGTGCGATTGACAGACTTTGGCATTGCTAAAGTTGCTCAGTCGACGATCAGCGGTTCGGGTACAGGTACGGTTGGTTACATGTCGCCAGAGCAAGCGATGGGCAAGCCCTCGGCGCGTTCCGACGTGTTTTCTCTCGGTTTATTAATCTATCGACTCTTTTCGAGCAATTGGCCTGAGTACCCTTTCCGTTGGCCGTTTCCGGGGGCAGAGAATTTGCGTAAGCGACTGCATCCCGACTTAATCGCTATGATCCGCAAATCTCTTGCAATCGATCCCCATCAAAGGTTCCGTGATGCGAACCAGATGCTTCGAGAGTGGAATAAAAACCACTTGCGGGCAATTCGGTATTACAGAAAACATCGAGTTGAGAGCTAGAATAGAGAAGCGGTAATTCGTGTGCGGGACTCTCGGTTGTTGGTTTCCCCGCTAACACGATCTTGACCGACTACTTTGCCGCATTCGGACGATGGGATCTTTTGAGTCTCCTTTGGTCTGATTGTGATGGTCTGTCACCAATGATTCACAGCTTTAGCCCAGATGGGTAAACGTATGCTGACCACAATCCTCGAAACGACGAAAGAATTTTTTCTTGAGTCCGACATGACTGCGCCTGTGCAGTTCGTGTTTCCGGAGGGACGTGTTACCGCGTACTGTCGACGTTGTCCTGGAAAGCTGGAGCCCAATGATGATAGCGCTGTCGTTATCCGCACCGCGTCCGGAGCGATTGTGATGGCTGTTGCCGACGGTGTAGGAGGTGGGCCGTTGGGTTACAAAGCATCCGCAATTGCAGTACAAGCTTTGGCTGACAGTCTTTCTGCGATCGATACGACTCGTGATTTACGTCCAGCGATACTTGACGCGATCGAGCAAGCCAACCGAGAGATTCTTGATCTTGGAGTCGGTGCCGCAACAACCCTCTCCGTTGTCGAAATTCAGTGCGGAGTTGCCAGGGCGTATCAAGTTGGCGATTCGATGTCGCTGATTACTGGACAGCGAGGGGTGCTTAAATGGAAATCAACTCCACACTCGCCGGTTGGTTACGCGGTCGAGTCGGGTTTGCTTGATGAGGCTGACGCAATGCGTCACGATGAGCGACATCTCGTCTCAAATCTCGTCGGTTCTCGCGATATGCATATCGAGATTGGTCCGGTGCAGCCGCTTGCGGCTCGAGACACTATCATTCTTGGGAGCGATGGTTTATTCGATAACCTGCATCTTGATGAAGTCGTTCACTTAGGTCGTGTCGGCGCGCCCGTCCGTCGTGTGAATCATCTTGTCAATCAGGCCAACGTAAGAATGGAATCGAGCAGCAAAGAGTCTGTTGGTAAACCGGATGACCTCTCGATTTTACTTTATACAAAGTAGGCGATGGAAGAAGATTCTTCTCTTGGGGCGGCGATCCCACGCAGGATCGTTCTGCCTTAGACTGCCTGTTCCCGTTCTTGAGATCAGCTGATTGCTGCTTGAACGACTGCTTTTGATTTTGCGAGACCTTCCTGAGCAACCTCTAACGCATCACGTTCCCAGTATCCTGGATTAAAGAGTTCCAGCGAAAAGGTGCCGCGGAATCCGTGATCGATCAACTGCCGGATGATGGTAGGTAGCGGGCAGACGCCGTCACCTGGAAAGACCCGGTCTTTATCTGCAATCGTTTCACGTGGCGGATCGCTAGGATAGTCATTCATGTGAAAGCAGTGCATCCGTGAGGCTTCAATCATTCCAAGCGCAGCGAAGTCGCTCCCACCTTTGTAGATGTGATAGAAGTCGGGAAGCACGCAGGCGTCGGGATGTTCTGCACCGGCGGCCACGTACGCGAGCTCGCTCAATTTACTAAGCGTTGGCGAGAAACCCCATAGCTCCAATTGCGGGGTAACGCCAATTTCGGCCCCGACCTCCAATAGAGCGCGATAACGTTCTGCGATAACTTGCAGTGGCGGAGAAACGCTATCACCGCGATGTGCGCCCACCGGCGGCGCTGCAACTCGGGTTCCCCCGATGGCTTGTACGACCGACATTTCTTTTTTGGCGTTTTCCAATCCCTGCATCCTTGCCTCTCGGTCGTCCACAATCCAGTTTGCAAAGCCGATTGCGCTGTCCACCGTGAGTCCCAGATCTGCAATTCGTTTTTTTAGGTCGCTCAGTGAACCACCCTCATCGGCATATTTTTGGAGATCGCCGATCCAAGGTTCGATACCATCGAATCCGGCTTTCGCGGTGACTTCTACCTGTTCGACAACCGAGAGTTTCTGACCCCGAAGTGTACTGGTATTGAGTGCGAAACGTACTGGCATCTTGTTTGGCTCCGATTCAATCGCTTTGGCATGAGAGGGGTGAAGAGTTGCTGCGGTCATCGCAGATGCGGCAACCAACAGTTGTCGACGTTGAATCATGGGTGGCTTTGGGGGTGAGGTTTAGAGGGACGAATGAACGGTGAAGTCACTCCGTTCGTTGCTGACAGTGATTTGCGTCACTTAAAACAATTGAGTTAGGCAATAACCTTTGCAAAGATTTGATCACGACCTCTGTGCGCAAATTGGATCTTCATCCGAGCGCGTAAAGTAGCACATTTTAGATAGCCGTTGGCAAGCGAGCTTCGCTAAACTTGATATGGGAACCCATCATGTTCCGGTTGTTTGCGTCAAACCAAGAAAAGTTTTGCCTTGCCGAATAAATAAAAACGCCACGGATCGAATTGCTCTCCGTGGCGTTTTTTCTGTAAGGGCCATTACGCTTTTCAGCCGGTCTAATGTGGAAACACGCGGGAAACCGGAGCGTGACGCAGATCAGTCGCTGTTTCGGTCTTTTTTGCTGATTCCAACGGAACCTTTTATTGTTCGTCTGGCTTCTTTAACTTTTCACCAAACTCACGATTGAATTTTCGAACCTTAT
>JADHOA010000001.1 GCA_016779185.1 Rubripirellula sp. | reverse complement strand
AAGCTTGCCAATCTCTGGTCAACCACATTGGCCTGCCTCAGCTGCGCACACACCCGTCGTTTCTTTATCGTTAGAATGACAATCAGTGTTTTGAAATCTGAAACGATCAGAATAACGTAATCGCGAATTAGTCGTTGCTTAATTCTCATGTTTGGCGATTACTAACCCATACGTTTGATTTTTGCATCAACCCTACCACTGTGTGTCAATAGAAAGTAAAGCTCTAACCCCATAGCAGAAAGTTAGATGAAAAACCGAATTACATTTTTCTTATCATTGTTACTTTCCGTCGTTGTTACTCCCGTGTTGATGGCGCAGGTAAGCCTTGATTCTTCGCAACTCGACCGGCCTGACGGCAAGCCGGCGGACGTGAGCAAGAAAGTAAAAGTTTTCATCATTATGGGTCAGTCCAATACACTCGAGATGGGAAAAGTCGTTGGTGACCAAGAGGGATCGCTAGAATACGCTGTGAAAAAAGAACAGCGTTATCCCTATCTAGTAGATGATCGAGGAGATTGGACAACGCGGATGGATGTGCGTAACGTTCAAGTAATGGGCAGTGGCGGGCCGGGCAAGACACGTCTATTGCGCAACGATTGGCTTACCATCTCGGGCGGAAAGATCGGGATCGAGATTGGAATAGGACATCATCTTGGAAGTGCTCTAGATGAGCCGGTGATGGTTCTTAAGAGTTCAATCGGCAATCGAGCTTTAGGTTGGGACCTTTTACCCCCGGGAAGCGAAGGATTTGAATTCACCGACAGTAAAGGTGAAACATGGGTTCATCCCGGATCAAAAGGTTCACCTGAAAAATGGAAGAAGGGTGAAACTCCTCAACCCATCGGATGGTACGCCGGTTTGCAATACGAAGGTGATGTTGCCCGAGCAAAAGACGTTTTGAACAATCTCGGGACGTATTACCCTGGCGCTACAGATTATGAAGTGGCAGGATTCCTTTGGTGGCAAGGCGATCGAGATAGTCGATCGGAGGCGTTATCCAGTCGCTACGAGAAGAATCTGGTTCAGTTAATCCGGATGCTTCGCAAAGAGTTCAACGCACCAGATGCGAAGTTTGTGTGTGCTTCTCTGGGGCAAACCGAAAAAGGTGCGACCGATGGAGGTGGAAAAATTCTCGATGCAATGCTTGCGGTTGATGGTAGCTCTGGGAAGTACCCCGAATTCAAAGGCAACGTCGCATCGGTCTACACTTATCCGTTATCCAAGGGTGGCAGCTCTGGCGGTCACTACAATGGAAACGCCGAAACCTACATGAACGTAGGTGAGGCAATGGGACAGTCAATGGTCAAGTTGTTGACACAAGCTGAGTAGAGTAAGTTCGTGGTGACGTTCAAGACGGCACGGGAAACCTATGCCTTCAGTCTTGGGCGATCGTTTGTACGATGAAGTATTTGTGACTTAAGTCTTATTTTAATAACGAACCCGAAAATCATTCTGGCCCGATACGTCCGTGCCTCGCATCAAGTAAAGCGTTCGATTTGACAGATCCAAACGCTCCGAGGTTTCTGTTTTCGATCCATCAAGGTGGTAATAAACTGACGAAGTTGGCATGTATCGTAGCGTCATCCCTCGACGAGAATGATCAGAAGTATTGGGCTCTGAGCCGTGATACAGATACACATCGTGAAGTGAAATCTCTCCCGGTTCGAGAACGATGTCGACAGCTTTTGTTTCGTCAAACTCACTCTCATCCAGCTCAAGATGAAGAGCGATGTTAGAAGCATCGCTATGATGGTGTTTCGCGAGCTGCTTTGTTTTATGCGATCCAGGAATGACCCTTAGGCAGCCATTGGCTGCTGTGGATGCATCTAGCGCAATCCAGACAGTGCAGGTGGCTAGCGGCCTGATAGGCCAGTACTCACCATCTTGATGCCACGGAGTTCGCGTTCCAACTCTTGCTGGTTTAGCAAAGAAGCTGGAATTCCATAATGCGAAATCGCCGCCAAGAACCTGTCCCACCATCTCTAATATCTCTGGATGTCGAGCTACCGTCAGGAACCAAGGATCGTACGCGAGCAGTGCCGAGCAGTAATCACAAAATTCGGGGTAACGTTGAACCAAACGTGAATGGGCTTCGCGGATATCATCAATTAATTGCGCGTCTAGGCGAAATTTCGGTGTTACAAAACCATCTTGATGATACTGCTCTATTTCGGTCGCACTTAACATAGCTTTCGAGTGATCGATCTCGTCGAGTTTTTAAATGTAACAAAAAAATTGGAAGTTTATTTGCCAACAAAGCTTGGCAGCCAAAGACTAAGTGCTGGAACAAAGGTGATGATCAGCAGCGTGATCAGCAATGGAACTAGAAATGGAAGAGTTCCACGAGTCACGGTTTGCACCGAGCTACCAGTGACACTGCTCAGTACGTAAAGCACGAGTCCCACCGGTGGTGTCAACAGCCCGAGAACGAGGTTTAGAATCATTACGATTCCAAGATGCAGAGGGTCGATTCCAAATTCAATCGCAGCAGGAAGTAAAACCGGGACGGTGATTAGAAGGCCTGCAACTGGTTCAAGAATCATTCCTGTAATCAGCAGTGCAACGTTGATTAGCAACAGAAATACCACGGGATTATCGGTTAGCTGTAACATCGCGGCCGTCACAGCTTGAGGTCCTTGTTCACGAGCAATGACCCATCCAAATAGTCCTGCCGCCGCAACAATCAACATAATCGAGCCCGTTGTTGTTGTTGTCTTGATCAAGACGGAACGAAACGATTTAAGCGATAGAGATCTGTAAAAACCGCTTAAGATCAACACCCACATCACAGCAGCAGCAGCAGCTTCGGTAGGAGTAAAGATTCCACCTAGGATTCCGCCAAGGATAATTATTGGCGTTAGTAGAACTGGTAAAGAGGATGTAATCGCTTCGGCGATCGGAAGTTTTTGTAGGTTGGTTTCCTTACGGACAGGATTGCGTTCCGCATCACGGTAAACAAAGATGCAAAGTATGGCAGTTAAGACCAACGCAGGGATAACTCCCGCAAAAAACAATGCGCCGACAGAAACACCAGCCGATACGGCATACACAATTGCCGGAATACTAGGCGGCATCATTGGCCCAATCAGCGAGGAAGCGCCGGTCAAACCCAGTGCAAACTTTTCATCGTAACCACGTTTTTTCATTGCCGGAACAAGGACAGCTCCTAGTCCAGCAGCATCGGCAATGGCTGCTCCACTCATCCAAGAAAACATCAAACTGCTGAACACGTTCACAAATCCAAGGCTACCGGGAATACCCCTAAACAGAGCCAGCAACGTGCGAAAGAGGCGATCTGCCAAGCCTGCAGCATTGCTTAGGTAACCTGTCATGATGAAGAGAGGAACGGCAAGAAGTGGAAATGAATCGACTGATCCAACGGTTTGCTGGAGCGCAACACCTAGTGTGATGTCGGGCGACCAAGCCACGTAAGACAGACATGGCAGTAACATACTAATGGCGACTGGTACTCGTAGCAGCAACAGTAGTAGCATTGCAATGATCAGTAGGATGAGAATCATTCGCTTTGCTCCATTTCAAGTTGGAAAGCTTCTTCCTCGACTTGGTGATCACGCGGAATTGGTTTGCCCGTTAACAATACTTGATTAAGATTGATTAATGAATGCACTGCCATTAGCAATAGCCCTACCATGCCAGCTCCATACCACCAACTTTTGGGTATACCTAGCGCTGGGGAGCCAACTTTACCGACGTACCAAACAAAATTCATTCCGCCGATGAACAAGAGCAGGCAAGAAGTCGTGATGACAAGGTAGCTAGTGCAGTCGATGAGCAGCTTTCCTCTATCGCCAAACCAAGATGAAATCATATCTACAGCGATGTGACGGCTTTCCGCCATCACAAAGGCAGCTGATATGAATGTCATCCAAATCAATGCTAGTCTCGCAACTTCTTCGCTCCACTGAAACGGAGTACCGAAGACGTATCTCGCAATGACCTGAGCGGCCATGGTGCAAACAATGGTTAGGAGAAAAAAGGCAGCGAAGAGTTTTTCGCCGATAACTAACCAGCGCACGAAACCCGCCAAAGGTAGCGGGCTATTGTTCTGACACTCGCGTGGTTGACTATTGTCATCATCGGAATGATTGGGAGCTAGAGAATTTTTTGAAGTCCTTGTATCAGTTACTGAGTTCATGGCTTATTCTCTGCTGTCGGTTGTGCTGTGATTCGGTTATAGACATCACTAAACTCAAAACCTTCGGAGAAAAAATCGCGGCATCGCTCACGGAAGGCATCGACATCAACATCTTCCACGATTTCCATGGTGCCATCTTTTTTCCATTCCTCTATCAATTTTGTTTCGTCCGTTATCAATCCTTTGTGAACTTCGTTGCCCAGCTCCTGTATCGATTCAAGGAGCCCATTTTGTTGATCGTGATTGAGGCGATTCCAAGTTCTTTCATTGACTAGGATTTGTAATGAGGACTGTATGTGCCCGGTTAGATTTAAGTACTTTTGAACCTCTTGGAATCCCATCGATTTGATGACAGGTACTGGGTTTTCTTGGCCGTCTGCAATTCCTTGCTGAAGAGCCAGATAGACTTCGCTGAATGCAATAGGCATCGGGCTGGCTCCTAGTGCCTCGGCCGAGGCCTGAAAAATCCGAGCCGCTGGGGATCTCAATCGTAAACCATCTAAATCTTTTGGATGTCGTATGGGTACATTCGAAGTGACGTGTCGCGATCCATATGCCCAGGTATCTAAGACGCGTGCATCATAGCGTTTGCGGAGCTCGTCCCACTCCGGAGCCATTTCTTTGCTCCCAGCCATCTCAAGCATATGATCAAGATCGCGAGAGGCGTATGCAGCATCCAGCACCCCAACCGGTGGATACCACATGGCAAGAAAGGATGGTCCGGTAATTGCAAGATCCAATTCTCCGGCGACCAATTGTTCCAATATTTCTGATTCGCTACCCAATTGAGCGGCGGGGTAAACAGTGACATCTAAATCATTTGTTTTTTGGCGAACTCGTTCAGATAGAAACGCGGTTCCGTAAGCATGAGTTGGTGCGGACACCTCGTAGACATGCGCCATTCGCAGCATCAAACGCCCATTGGTTGTTTCTTCGGATTTACAACCAAATAGAAACATGCAAGGCAGAAATACTAAAGCGTATAACCACCGACTTAGCGGATTCGTATTATTCATTCAGGTTGATCCTCAAACACACTTCGCCAACAGATTGAGGTTATACCCGAAAAATAGCAGTCTCATACCTGTTCCCGACCAATCATCAACAGTTGTTGCGAGAAGTTTGGCCGTCTTAGGATTGATTCGGCTTGAAATGCTATGCATCGCTCTATCGAAGTGCCAAGAAAGTTTTTGCTTCCATCAAATATAATGCGACTGGTTCTATCTGTTGTTTTTAGTCAACAGCGAAGCTACTTATTAAATAGGAGCCGAGCGATCTCTACATTCAACATCGGAAAGCTAATCATGGAGATGTTTTAGATACAGTGGGTAGCGGAGATATCAATAAAAATTCATGACGCTCAAAGGCGAATGCCGGTAAGAAATGATGAAGCTTGAACGATTCAATCAGATAATCGAACAAAACGCTTTTGATGCGCAATTGAGATGGAAGCGATCGGGACTGGGTGGAGGGATCGTCGGATTTATCGTTTCAGGGGCAATCATTTTTTCTGATGATCGAATTCACCTCATTTGGATGGCGATGGCAATTGTCGGTGGTATTCTTGTGGGTCTATTCACTGAATGGATAAGCCCTTGGGCAAGCGGTCGCAGAGATGCGGAACGATTTGCTGAAATAGCTAACGCTATTTGGCAAACAGGGTTGCAAGAATTTCACAATCACCAAGCACTTTCCTGCTGGGTCTATATTCTCGATGGAACGATAGAGACGCAATCGGAGCAACTGCGAGTATTTTTTTCCGGGATCGAGCAGTTGCAATGGGTATTGATTTCAGATGAGCAATCAACTCGCGTCTACTATCGCCAGCGGTTTTGTCTTCGCGTGACCCTTGCTCAAATGCAATTACACGTGCAACTATCGCTTACCTTACTTGACAAAAGGTGACCGTTTCAATCAATGAAACGGCTAATTGTATTGTTAGCCATTTTCTGGACGCGACTCCGAAACGGAATTCAACCATACGGCCTATGGCCAACCAAGCAGACCAAAATGTTCGTATTGATCATCGCCAGTCTAAATCGCCGTAAGCAGCCTTCTTAATGTCGGAATCGTCTGATTTGGATGATCCACGATTAAACCTTCAACACCACATGCAATACAGTATTTCAAATCATTCAGGTCATCAGAATCATAGCTCCACACTGTAACTCCTTCTTCATTTGCCAATTCAACGAACGAATGAGTGACGAATAAGATTGGTATTACCAAGAGTTTGCACTGGTCGTGTTTAGCGAATTGAATTATCCGATTACGAGAAACAAGAAAGTCTTTATGGCGTTTTAAGATGGTGGTGTAGCCAAGTTGGAACCCAGTGCCTTGGAAGGCTGTAATTACTTCGGTATCGCCAAAGATAATGATATGACTTTTGGGAATGCCGACCGATCTTAGGATGCTCACCACATCTTCTTTAATCAAAGCCGCTTCTTGTTGAATTAACTCAGTGGCTTTTTTGACGGTATTTTGTTTGTCTGTATCGCCTCGATCGTTATCCAGCTTTACGTCGAGGATCCATTTCAAGTTTGGGTTAAGAGCGTGAAAATGACTCAGGGTGTTTTTAAGGGATAGAATCGTTTGATCTCGAATATCTGCAACTTTAAGCTTTCCTTTTTGCAATTCGTTCCAGCTCTTCGATTCAACTTTTCCTTCAAGGTTAAAAGTTTTCTTGTTGAGTGAATCATCGTGAAATAAAACGAGCTTTCCATCGCGCGTTCTTCTGACATCGATTTCGATCCAGTTGACGTTTGCCTTGATGGCGGAGGTGATTGAACGCTGGGTGTTGCCTATTACTAGATTTGGAGTCGTCGATTTTTGGGCAGATCCTCGGTGTCCGATGATTTGAATTTGTCGATGTTGAATGCCGTCAGTGGAGCAATGATCGAGTTGGAAATTGGCGAGCCTTCCAAATCTTTGGAAAGAAATGTAGAAGAAAGCGTTTGATCCAATCACGAAGAAGGTGATGAAACTCGCCAACAAAAAAAATAAGAGGCTTACAAGAAAACGGCGTCGTTGCTTCATCGGTGTATCGATCATTTAACCATGGTGCTCGGTGATTTCGTTATAAAGAACCGCCTGTCAGTCATTGGATTTTGTAAAAACCAACGAAAATTAAAGGAGGACGCGAAAACGGAATCTTTCGGAAAATCGGCAATTTGGGATTTCCGCAAAAAATCCCTAAGATCGTAATTCTCCCCTGCGAATACTTAACTACTATTTCGGAAGCACGAAGTATGTGTTGCTCGGGGGCGAGCCGATCTTTCGTTCAGTTTGGATTGACTTATGGGCATCATGTCACGGCGGAAAGCCGTTGCGTTAGCGGCTGCGTCAGGGGGGGCGTTGATTACTGCAGCATTAGCGGAAGACGCGGTTAAGAGAACAAAAAGCCGTAGTTCAAAGCGGCTTGATAGATCAGACTCCCCGAGTCGGGGAGAAGCATCCGTCATTAATAAAAATTTAGGAAAAAGCCCAAGAGCCACAAAGAGGACGCCTTTCAAATTTGAGAAGTTCACTCAGCCTCTTCCTATCCCGCCAATTAAACGCCCGTTAGCGATCGGTAAAGAAAATGCCCCGTTTGAAGTTGCTTCCACGGGGTTGCTCCGGAGTATTTTGACCGAAGGGTCGTCGAAGATCCTAGTTTAACTTTTTTCGAAAAGTATCCGGAGCAATACTTTGACCTGAAGATTCAGCACTCTCAAGCAGAGGTTATTCCAGGGGTTTTAACTCCGACCTATGCGTACGATGGCTTATTCCCCGGTCCAACATTCAAGTTTCGCAGCGGCGAACCGGCGGTGATTCGAGTTCACAACGAAATTGAAGCAGCATGTTCAATTCACCAGCACGGAGGTCATAACCCGTCTCACTCCGATGGGTACCCAAATTTCTATATCCTACCGGGGCGGGCACGCGATTATTTTTATCCGAATACCGTTCCATATTTGGATGGCGTACCAGATTTTAGCGATGCACAATCAACGATGTGGTACCACGATCACGCGATGGATGTCACGGCTGAGCACGTGATTCAGGGCTTAGCAGGATTTTACCTGCAAGTGGATGATCTCGAGCAGCGGCTAATCGATGCAAATGTCCTGCCATCCGAAGAGTTTGAACTCCCAATAGTGATTGCTGATCGTACGTTTAATTCCGATGGTACTTTCTACTTTGATCCTCTCGATCACAACGGTTACTTAGGCGATGTTTACGTTGTTAATGGGAAAGCGTATCCGCGTGCTTCACTGAAACGCGGTCGATATCGATTGCGACTTTTGAATGGTTCTAATGCGAGGCATATCGAGCTTCGCTTGAGTACAGGACAACCATTCCTTTCTATCGGAAACGATAGTTGGCTGTTGCCACACGCTATCGAACAGGACACTGTGTTCCTAGCACCGGGAAGTCGGGCCGATGTGATCATCGATTTGACAGACGCTCCGTTAGAGTTTTTTCTGGAAAATATTTTGGTTCAGGAAGACGGACGCGGTCCAAAGGGAAAACTGTTTGATAGGGAAACGCAGATTCCAGGGGAAACCATTGTTAAATTTGTGGTCGACGAAAATTCGATATCGAATCACTGCACCGTTAAGGCGGGTGATCCCCTTCGACCACATCACGTGATTCAAGAGAATGAGATTGAAGTAACTCGTGTTTTTGAATTCCATCGTAGAAAAGGCGCGTGGCAAATCAATCAAGAGTTTTTTGACGAATTTAAAGCAAACGCATGTCCGCGTGTTGGTTCCGCTGAACGCTGGATACTTCGCAATGGGGCGGGTGGATGGTGGCATCCTATCCACATTCATTTAGAGGGCCATCAGATCCAGAGGATCGACGGGCAAGTGCCACCCGAACCGTGGAGATATAAATCTGGCAATGTTATGCTTGGACCTAATGTCGAAGCTGAAATCTTTATGAGATTTCGCACTTTTAAGGGTCCATTTGTTTTTCACTGCCACACAGTGGAACACGAGGACATGCGAATGATGTTTGTCCACGATCCAATTCTAAATGGACCGAAATCGAATCAGCCGATCTCCGCTTATTATCCTTAAGAAAGACACTGGCAAGTTCCAACGATCGTCGCGCAATACCTCGTCCGTTTAGGAAAAGGGGGAAGACTTAAGTTGCGTATCGATGCTGTTGTTTTTTTAAAAGAATCCCTAAAAATTTTTGTATTGCTGACTCCTGTTTTTGCAATGCTTGTGGATGAGATGACTGTACGCAGTTCATCTCTCGATAAGCTTGTTCAAAGCAAACTCGTAGCTTCATAGGATCTCGGATGCATTTTGGATCGAGTTGGGCCGTTACAAAAACCTTTTCGCGGTTTACTGTGATTCCAATCGTAAGCGAGTGCCCCGGAGGTATTGCGGGTTGTGCAAAAAGGGAAGTTACTGGCACGCCATCGATGTGTCCCCAAGATCTCTTGCCTGGTATCAGACTGATGAGAGTTTCTGCTCGACTAGCGAGTTGATAGGTCAATTTTTTTCTTAGGCGATTCGGTAGGTATCTTAAAAAACTTAGTAGTGTGGGAAAGACGTTGTACTCTTGCTCGGAACGAATCGTTTCCAAGCTTTTGCGGATTGAATCGTATCGATTATGAATCGGTTGATTCGTGGGCAGCGTGCAATACCCGATGCTGTGTCGATTTGTTGAATTCGATGTAGCGTGAGTGTCGGGCTTTGCGACGGGAATAATTGCTCGAACGCCGTATTGTGATTCTTCTGATCCGCAGTATCGAGAAAAAGCATCGGTGAATGTTGCGAGAAGGACTTCCTGAAAAGAGGCTCGATTTGCTCTTCTCGCTAGTCGGAAGCACTTTCGCTCCCATACAAATGACATTGCGTATCGATCTGCAGAAGCCTTTGTCGAAACGGAAAAGACGCTTGCGCTTGGTCGACGTAACATTTCAGCGGCGGCAAGACGAAAACACTGAGGACTGATTACCGATGGGCTTTTGACTACAGAGGATGGCTGACAATCAAGCGGATTAGTTTCCACAGATTGATCCATCGTATTCTCGTCAATCAGACTTGCGTAAAGCTCCATCCCGCGAAGCCCATCAATTAAGGAATGATGTGCCCAAATTGCGATTGCATTGGAGTCACGATTTGTTTGGCTATTCTTGGAAGTGATTAATGCTATCCGCCAAGGTGGGTGTTCTGAATCGAGGCAGGTTGAGGCGGTTTGACTTACATAGGTGAGAATTTGGTGCTGTGCGTAATCGTTAAAGGAAAATTCTGAACAGTGATTGTCAAGGCTATAGGATTCATCGTTCACCCAGTGCGGTGTGGAACAATTGGTTATCCGTGATTTAAATAGGGGGTTTTTTTCAACAAATTGCTTGATGCGATGCCACAAAACTCTTGGTTGAATTGGAGCAGGGAGAAAAATTACACCGCTTACGACTTGTTTTCTCGCTGGGGAGTCTAAATCTTGAAATCCTTCTTCATGGGAAGAAAGTCTGCGAGAAAGATTGGTCGAAGTCACAGATCCGCTCCGGTCTATTTATGGTTTCATCGTACTTAAAACTCATAAACGACAACCAGCAAGTTAACCCAACACGGAAATTCATTAATTGGGTATTTAGTTGGGATCCGGTTTGGTTAGCTGATCGTTGTCACGACTTCTGTGGTCTTAGATCCGTTTTCCGGCGTTGCTGGACTCTGCTGTTCCCCGGCAAGTTTTTGCAGTTTTATTCCCCAAATCACGGTCAAAATGGTTGCTATACCCCCATAAATACCGGGGGCCGTAATGTGCCCCTGCATAATCGTCCACATCAGGAATAGAGATGAACCCCACGCAATAACCGCGAACGCGTACATGGATCGCCAATATCTAGGCGCCATTGTGGCTAAGACAAATCCGGTAAGTGCGGAAAACATTGGATAACACATCAAGATTGCGTCTTTGGCTGGGCTTACTAAACGCAATGATCCGGCGATCGTTAGTGCAGCCAGGAACTTTGCAATCCACACCGCCCATAAGCTCTCGATTGCCAAATGTTCAGGTGAATGTTTGTCAAATTGGCTAACAGAACCCAGAACGAAGAAGACAAAGAGATACATCGAAAACATCGTGAACCATATCAGGGGTTCTAGAACTGCTTGGCTGGCCCAGCCAAGTTGTATCTGAATGACCACGAGTAAATTGAGTAGCAAAAATAGTGGGCTAACCCATAAAGTTCTTGCACTAATTCGAGCGACTCGGCGTCCGTCTTCCGTTAAAGAGAATTGATCCAGTTTCGCTGCAAGTTCGCTACAGGTAGAGAAGCGATCGTTTGGATCAAAAGCCAAACACTTCATGCAAATATGATTCAGTGTTGTATTGGTATCACGCCGGATTTCGCGTGGTGGTGTCGGGATCCACTGTTCGCGTTGATTTTCTGTATAGGGTAAAGAAACGTGCTTGTAAGGTTTTTTTGATGTTAGTAACTCATAAAAGGTTGCACCGAGACCGTAGATGTCAGTTCTTGAATCCAAGCGTGCGCCCATTGCTTGTTCAGGAGACATATATCCCAGAGTGCCAGCGATTGGATTGTCAATTGATGCATCTTGCGCCAACCGTGCCAATCCAAAATCAGCCAACAATGGCTCCTTGGAGACTCCGTCTATCAAGATATTTGCTGGCTTAACATCTAGGTGAAGTACACCATATTCATGAGCCGCCGCAAGCGCTCCGGCGATACCTCTTATGATCTTTGTTGCTTCGGTTTGGCTTACGGGCAGATGATCCGCAAGACTGCCACCGCTAATCCACTGCATAACGAAATAGAATCCGGCCTCGCATTCACCTGCGTCAAAAATTTTCACGATGTTTGGATGGTTGAGACTTGCTGTGGTGCGAATCTCTTTTTCAAGCCGTGCGAGGAGGCGATGTTGATGATCTTGAGAGACTTTATCAAGTTGATTCATTGAAACCAATTTGATCGCCACCTTCTGACCAGTGCGATGCTGTATTGCTTGATAGACAGCACCTTGACCACCCTGACTGACGAGTGAATCTACTCGATAACCGGGAATAGAAGGCAGTTCGTTTGGCTTCAAGCCACAAGCCTCGGCTGCATCACTCACAACACTGCGTAGGTGCCTGTATTTGGACTTTAAAGTATTAACCGTTTCATCGATCCGACAATCGTCGGGTCTTAAGAATGGAAGATAAACCGTCAAGATCCAATAGAGCAGGATCGATTGACGCTCCTGATCAATCCGCTCCAAATACAATTCAATCGAGGGATTTTCTTGATTTGTTAAGGCTGCTTCGAATTCATCACATAGCTGATCGATTTCGTCATCTGGTAGGTATTTTCTCATACCAAACTCTTTACCGAGGGGTCAGCAATATGATCGCATTGATCATACCACACATTTGGTAGGATACATGTGACGACACGACTCACTCAACGCACGAGATGAAAAAGGATAACGGAGATGGGTGGATCAGATCAGCCGATTTCCATAACTGAATGGCTCGATTTGGCGCGTACCGGTGATGAAAATAGTTTTCAACAATTATGGCAACGGTACTACGAGCGGTTGGTTCGGCTTGCGAACGCGCGACTACCAAATCATGGCCGTCGAGTGCTCGATGAGGAAGATGTCGTGGTCGACGCATTCCAAGCTTTCTTTCGGGCTCTGGAAAAAGGTGCCTTACAAGAAATTACCGACCGAGAAGGCTTATGGCGTGTGCTCGTGACGATCGCCGACAATAAAGTTTCCGATCAAATTAAATACCAACGAAGGCAGAAGCGTGGTGGAGGGCAAGTTCGCGGGCATTCGTTTTTTCTTGAAGAGAATCGAGATCGGTTGAATGAATTACCAGATCCTTCATCGGATTTTTCCGAAGAATTTGGGTTGGTGTGCCGTGAGCGACTTACCTCTTTGCGTTCTGATTTGCGGCAAGTAGCGATTTGGAAAATGGAGGGCTACTCGAACAAGGAGATTGCAGGTCTTCTTGGCTGCGTCGAAGAATCGGTCCGAAGGAAAGTGATTTTAATCCGGTCTCAATGGACTGACGTGGATGAATAAACGCAGATCAGAGACTGATCATTTTTACTCACCAGTATGCGGAGCTTTGGTACGTCTGACCAGTTTCAGGGTCGTGATAATAAGAGTGCAACCCACCGTTGCTCGCACAGTACGAGTAAACCACTGTGGACGACGTAATTGTCCAGCCTAATCTGCCAATGGACCGACCAATTTCACTCTCGCTCACATGGCTTCTTTCTTTGAACGAGTCCAATACCTCTCCATCATCAGCGAATCGTGTATTTAGAAACTGATTCAAGTCTTTTTCGGTGATGGTGTAGGTTGCATAGTGGTCGAGAAAGTCTTGCTGAAGAGTAATGTTTGTCGCTTCAGGAGGAATGAGGCTTCGCCCTCTCTCCGACCACCAAATGGTGTCTCTACTCGTATGGTTTGTTTCGGTTCCGTAGATCCAGAACAAACCGGTACCGAGTATTGCCCAACACAGCAGGATGAAGATACCTCCCGCGAGCAGCATACGGATAATGGGTGATTGGATCTTGTTGCTCATCAGATAATCCCTCGTGTTTATTTTGAGTGCTGATGGCCATGCCGATCGAGCAGATGTAGAGGTAATTGATAGCCGTCTGATTCTAGAAAGCCCACTAACGCAAGAATTTCATCTTTAGTGAGAACATTCACGATTCCATTCGGCATCGAAGATATCTTCGATTCTAGTCGCAGCTCGATCTCGCTTTTTTGAATGGTGATCGTCGAATCAGGCGTTAGCAGGTTGGTGACTAATTCAATTACGTCCTTGGTTTCGCGCTTCACCATCCCCGTGATAGCTTGCCCATCTGAAGTCAGGAATTTCCATGTTTGATACTCTGGATGTATCAGCGAGGAGGGTTCTAGAATCTGCTGCAAAAGCTCTCTTCCTTTTAATCGTTGATGAATTTTTGTGAGGTCGGGTCCTAAGTTCACACCATGACCCGCAAGTTTGTGGCATTGATTGCAACCCGCTTTCATAAAGGCTTGCATGCCATACATGATCGTAGACTCTTTGTGATTAGTATTGAGGGTAGGGAAATCATCCATCGTCCATTGATTGATCACTTTAGGTGCAGCATCGGCCAATATCGAATCAACGTCATTTAGGTCATCGACGACGATCATCTCGCCACGCATGACGACCCAGTGACCAGGAAAAGTGCAAAGGTAAGGATAGATACCGACTTTATGAGGTGCCTCAAATCGAAGCACATGTACTTTGGCGTTGCGAGTCGGTCCAATCATTGGCGTGGCCTGGAAGATCAAGTCCGTTAAGTCAGTTGGAATGAAATCGGAGTTGGCATTTTTAGGGTCTTTGGCCATTTCGTTGGCAGCCATTCCAATATCACCGAGTGATCCTGGTTTAGCGATTAAGAGGTTGTGATCAGTCGCGTCTGGATTCGTGAAGATGATTTTGACTGGCTGGCCGGCTTTTACCGCGAACTGCTCAACGGTAAATCGCATTCGTTCCGGGATGCAACTGATGGGAACTGTTTTCAATTTGGGCTGCATATCAAACTTGGATTCCGCAGAGTTGGGTCTAGGTTCATTGAGCCCGGAATCACTACTTGCATGTTTTAGAATCGAATCAATTTGGTACCGTGGATCATTCTCCCAGTGTTTTCTAAGCGCCTCCGATCCTAATGCACACTGGATTGCGTATTGTAAGTGACCGGCTCTTGGGTACTTCATCACATCAAGCATGGAATCGAGCGCATCTTGAGTACCCATGTAGGTAGAAGCGATGACGGCTTCCATACGAACAATGCCGTTGGAGTCATTTGCCGAGATTCTCAGTAGTTCATTTGCATCGAGCATGTTTGAATGTTGGAACCGCAGTTGACGAGTTGCTGCTGCCCTAGCGTGATGATCTTCACAGGTGATTAATTCACGAACCAAATCGATCCTTGGTGAGTCAATACCGCTAGAAAGCCAAACTGCTTCAAGTTGATGATGCCGAAAGCGGCTATCGTCTCGTGACAGTTGTTCTACCCATCGACTTAGAGCAGCAACTACCTTTTCTGGATCTCGATCACGCAGTTCTCGTTTGGCCCAGTAACGCAGCCGATATTCTGGACGCTTAAGAAGGTCCAGCAATTCAGTGATCGAAGCGTCAGCGATTTTTGGAGAATCTTGAAGAGGTACATTCTTGGTCGTGATTCGCCAGATGCGTCCAGAGTGTCGGTCTCGTCGGTCATCGCGTAGTGAATATTGTGCATGTCCCTTAATCGGGTTGTACCAATCGCAGATGTACAGTGCGCCGCGTGGTCCAAATCCAATATCGACGGGAATGAAACTCAAGTTAGTCGAGAAGATCAAATCGCTGACGTATTCTTCCTGATAACCAAATTCTCCCTCATTCCAGTGCAGGATTTCTACTCGATTGGTTGGCTTATATCGAACTTTGATAAAGTCACCTAACATCGACTTTGGAAAAGTCTGAAAGTCGACGAATTCTTGGCCGCATGTTCCCGAGTAGGCTTGTAAGCCGTTTGGAGCCGGATGTTGAAGAGGGTAGGGTGGGTCAAGAGCGTGGAAAGCTGCCGCATAAATTGGATGACTTGCCACATGCTGTCCCCAATCATCAAACGTTACTCCCCACGGATTCGTGCTTCGGTAAGTACCGAAGCTGGTCAGGCGGTGTGTTTTAGGGTTGAAGCGAAACCAACCACTGTTTTGTTGACGAACCGGTCCGTAGGGTGTTTCGACTTGTGAGTGATGAAAAATCGATTCCCTAAATAGAAGATCCCCATCGGGTGTCCAGACAAAATCGTGTAATGCGTGGTGAGAATCCTCGGTACCAAAACCGGTTAGAATTCGCTCTCGCACATCAGCCTTATCGTCACCATTGGTATCCTTCAAAAAGGTGAGATCTGGCATTTCCGACACGTACACACCACCGTTACCGAATTCAAACGATAAAGGAATGTGAAGATCGTCTGCGTAGACGATTGATTTGTCTGCTTTGCCATCATCGTCGGTGTCTTCCAAGATGACAATTTTATCGTTGGGTACATTGCCCGGATAAACATGTGGGTAGGTAGTTGAGCAAGCGACCCAGAGCCGCCCTCGCGAATCCCAACGCATTTGTATTGGACAAGCGATTTCTGGGAATTCTTCTTCTCCAGCAAATAGATTGACCTCGAACCGTGGATCAATTTCAAACGCGTTTTTTTCATCGGCCGCGGACAGCCATTGATTTGCACCACGACTTGTTTTGGATTCGGGCAATGGCTCGACATTTTCATCGTTAACAGGTGTTGCAACGCCAGTTAGCGATTGCCAAATCGCTCGTTCCCGATTTTCCACCATGGTTTCAAAGCTTTGCATCGCAGGTAGAAAGTCTAGATATCCATAATCTTTGCGACGTCCACCGGTGTAATAGAATGTGTTGAGAGGCCGGTACCTTCGAAAGTATTGCTGGTTTTTATCGACATTCAATTTTCGAATATGATCGTTAATACTTGGTGGGGTTTCTTGAAAAAGTCCTCTGTATAACTGCTTGGAAAATGCCTCATAACCGCGTTCATTGAGATGAATTCCGTTGATCGTTAGTTGATTTTTTGGGTCAGCAAGAAGTGGTTCTGTCGCGTGATAGGCATCAATAAATCCAATTGCCTTTGCTTCTGCCACCACTCGCATTGCTTCGGTATAGAGTTCAAGATTCGTATTATTGAGTGACCCGGCCGGGATGTTTGGAATATCTTCATTCGCGATAGGCGATATCAAAATGATTTGCGCGGCACTTTTTCCGTTGAAAGCCTTTGATCCAAGTTCCTCCACGAAGCTTGTTAATTGACTTTGAAAGGTATCAAGGCCGTCGGGCCCCGCAAATGATTCATTGAAACCAAACGCAGCAATGATGACATCAATTTTTTCATGATGAAGATGTTGAAAGACATCCGCGAAGTTTTCCGGCCTTGGCCGCAAGTCAATGGTGTCTGCAGACCAAGACAAATTACGAATTACAAGGTCGTGCTTGGGGTAACGTTGATAGATGAGTGATTCGATATGACCGAAGTGTATTGAGCGATCTAGGAGGGTGTTTCCAATCAAAGCAATTCGAGTGTTCGGTTCTAATTCGAGTGGCAGACGAGTGCTAATCGATTGGACTGACGAAGGTCTGGGTGCCGATTGTCCATAGATGCCAAACTTGGCGTATGTTGGATCTTCCACTGAATTGAATTCGAGTTGTAGGTGCTTGGCGTCACGACTTTCTTTTTCGTCTTGTGCCTTTTTGCTGGGTTTTTGTTGTTGACCAAAAACGGGAAGGAACGTGAGCGAAGTCAGCACGAACGTAATCATCTTGCGGTATTTTGACGGATAGTACACGGCAGTTTCAAACATTGAAAATTTCTTCAGGAGAGTGCTTGACCAAGAAAGTCGCAAGAGCTTGGAAGGGTTCGGTTGATTGCAGGAGAGACCGATAGTCTTGCATATTACCAACGAACAATGGGGCAATGAATCGTCGGTTGCCTAAGTCGTAGTCGTGGGTGTTGTGAACCGGTTAAAGCTGAGCGATTTGTCATTTGGC
Organism: Rubripirellula sp.; assembly: GCA_016779185.1. Taxonomy (GTDB): domain Bacteria; phylum Planctomycetota; class Planctomycetia; order Pirellulales; family Pirellulaceae; genus Rubripirellula. Next base: position 44,054 of record JADHOA010000001.1, on the reverse strand, counting down.
GAGAGGTTTTGGGAATTAATCGCACGGAATCCGGTTTTTATTTCACATTTTTTGATCGTCTTGAGAATGAGGTTGGTTCAGGCCTTCTGAACTTTGCTCCGATTTAGATATGATCTTGGTCGGGTGAATGCCATTAGGTGTCAGGCATTCTGTGTTACCCATTTGCTCACCGGCCAATGTAAATGATGGTCCAAGCGACATCCCTTTGAAGCGTTGGTAGCATAAGACAACTCTGAAACAATTCGACATCGCCAAGCAGAACTACGACGATGAAAACTGACGAGCTACGCGAGAAGTATCTGGATTTTTTTGGTACCAAAGGATGCGTTCGGCGTCCAAGCGATGTGCTAGTGCCAAGTTGGGACCCCTCGGTGCTATTTACGCCGGCGGGGATGAATCAATTTAAAGATCACTTTTTGGGAAAAGTGAAGCTGGATTTCACCAAGGCGACCACATGCCAGAAGTGTCTGCGTACAGGGGACATCGATAACGTTGGCCGAACAGCTTTTCACCATACATTTTTCGAAATGCTGGGGAATTTCAGTTTTGGGGATTACTTCAAGGAGGAAGCGATTGCTTGGGCTTGGGAGTTTCTGACTGATAAAAAATGGTTAGCCATTCCCAAGGATCGACTCAGTGTCACTGTCTATAAAGATGACGATGAAGCGTATGGGATTTGGCAGGATAAAATAGGCTTGTCCAGCTCTCGCATTGCTCGCATGGACGAGGACGAAAACTTTTGGCCTGCATCCGCCCCGAGTCAGGGGCCTGACGGTGTTTGTGGGCCGTGTAGCGAGATTTACTATCACCTAGAAGATGGTAGTGATGTAGAAATTTGGAATCTTGTATTCACGCAGTTTAATCGCGTTGGAGAGCCTCCACAGAATTTACACCCACTGCCGAGCAAGAATATCGACACTGGTATGGGTTTGGAACGCACGGCAAGTGTGCTTCAGGGTGTTCCAACCAATTATCACATCGATAACCTCTTTCCAATCGTGATGGCTGCATCGGAGGTAACAGGGCAAAAGTATGAGTATGAAAGTGATAATGGTCGACGACTTCGTCGCATCACGGATCATGCACGAGCTTGCGTCTTTACCATCCATGAAAATGTTTACCCAGGACCCAAAGACGCCAGGTACGTCATCAAGCGATTGATTCGCCGAGCCGTCTTAGACGGTTATCAGATGAATTTACGAGAGCCCTTTTTGTACAAGTTGGTTGAGGCGGTTGCGGATGCATCCAAGGTGCCTTATCCCGAATTACAACAGACGACTAAACGTGTTGCTGAAGTGATTGAGTCTGAAGAAAGGGCATTTTTCTCGACCATCGATGGTGGAATGAAACGCATCGCTCAACTTTTCGAGCAGATGCGGGAAGAGTCTGCTGTGATGGTACCGGGTGAAGCAGCAGCAGAGTTGAATTCGACCTATGGGGTACCCCCAGAACTACTGCAAACACTTAGTGCCGAGCAGAATTTAACCTTTGATTGGCATGGCTACCGAAAAGCAATGGATCAGCATGCCATCGATAGCGGTGCGGGACAGCGGGAGTTGTTTCAAACGGGGCCCCTAGAGACTCTGAAGGAAGCATTGAGAGAGACACCATTCATTGGCTACGAGTCAATCTCGGCAGAGGTGGAAATTAAGGGGATTATTACCGGATCGGGCGAGAAGGGAGACGAAGAAGGGCAACTCTTGAGCCATCTTGATCGACCCGGTGACAATCCACTGCGATTAGTTCTTTCTCAATCGCCATTTTACGGAGAGTCCGGTGGGCAAGTCGGAGACACGGGCCGGATTTTTTCTGAAGCATTTGAGTTTGAGGTGATCGATACTCAGAAGCACGCGGCATTAATCGTGCATTCAGGGAAATTAGTTCGCGGTGAAATTCACGCCGGTGAAAAATGTATTGCGGAGGTTGATTCGGAACGGCGTTTAGCACTGGCACGTGCGCATTCGGCGACACATCTTTTGCACCACGCATTGCACGAGCACGTTGGCAGGCATGCTGAACAGCAGGGAAGTAAAGTTGAAGCCGATAGGTTGCGATTCGATTTCAATAATCCAAAGGCGATTCCAGATGAAACCTTGGTCGCCATAGAAGAGGATGTACGTAAGCTTATCGAATCTGCTGACGAAATTGTGTGGGACACCGTGCCACTTGAAACAGCTCGGAAAGTGGGGGCAATGATGCTTTTCGGTGAAAAGTATCCTGACCCTTGCCGAATGGTGTCGATGGGTGAATTTAGTCGTGAACTTTGCGGTGGAACACACTTGCATAATACGCGAGAGGTTCAGTCATTCGAGATTGTCGTGGAAGAGAGTGTTTCAACGGGGACACGGAGAATTGAAGCGTTGACAGGTGCTCGTGCAATGGAGCATCGTGAGCAAACACGAAATCTGTTAACGACGGTTGCGGAGATTCTTCAGTGCGAAACCAGTCATGCTCTCGGAGCTGCAATTGAATTGATGGAGAATGTGCGAGTACTGAAGAAAGAGCTTGCGGCCGGAAAATCCGGTGAACATCGGGAAGGTTTTACCTATTCCAAATCCGGCGAACCCGTCGATCTCGCCGATTACTATGCTGTTCGAAATGCTGTTCGGGAATTGACGCGTCGTTTGAATGTTTCCATCGATGATGTTTGCTCGCGTCTCAAGGCAATGCTCGAAGATCATCAGAAACTGGTCGAAGAAATTCGAAAAGCGACTGCGGGTGGAAAGATTTCAATTGATGAATTGATGGCACAAGCCGAGGTGGTGGGACATACAACTTTACTCGTTGCTGAAACACCGGGGGCGAACCCCAACGTGATGAGGGGCTGGATCGACCAAATTCGAAAACAGTCGAGCGGGGAGACGGCAATCTTTTTTGCCTCGGCGCAAGGTGAACGCATTGTTTTGGTTGCTGGAGTGAGTCGCGAATTGGTAAAGCAGGGTTGCCACGCCGGTAATTGGGTGGGCGAAGCGGCAAAGATCGTGGGAGGCGGCGGTGGAGGTCGGCCGGATATGGCTCAAGCCGGCGGAAAAGATGCCTCGAAGTTACCGACGGCTCTCGAAGTCGCAAAGGATTTTATGCGATCCCAACTCTGATTACGGTGGGTGTTTTGCATCCTGCTGAATTTGTTGCTAGCGAACTAATTGGAAGAATTATTTTGCTAGCAGTGATCCCGATTTTGATTCTGATCCGTCAGCTAATAACCAGCAGTCCTCTGGCGATGTTTATCGCAGGACTGTCGATTTCCACAACGATTCACTTCCCAAAACGGTTCATCCGCGGTGGATCCAAGGGAAGCGATGGAGGACGAATTTGAATTGACAAGAAGGCTGCTTGCCTGCTAATCGAACAATTGAAGGCCTGAGTTTTTCTCGATGCGTCGTGTTGGAGAATCTCCTTCGGCAGGGTGTTGCCCATCGTCCAGCGATGGAAATTCATCGTGGGTGTGTGTTTTGCGGGAAATACACACTGGCCTCCCAGTATGGTTCGAGCATTTTAGTTGCCCAAGACGATTTCTGGGTCAATCGTCTTGATGGAACGCTCCACGGTGAACTTTCATCATGCACCGGGGCGTCGTTGGTGCGGCGTCCCGGTGTTTTTTTGACCGTTAGCATAAACTTGCCCATGTTGATTATGCTCTCTGGGCCAGACCTAACAATGTAGAACGCTGCTGGTTTCATTATGGTCCATCACGCGACAGTTTTTGGACATTTCCGCTTACCGATTGTTAACCTGCCACTTTGCTCGCCCGTTGTTGAAGGGTAAGGGTCTCATTGCGAAATCGAGGTCCATGGCCCGCTAGGTTTTAAGATGCAAGTAAGACGATTTCTAACCTTCACCGCTGCTTTACTTGCTTTCCTAATAGGAATGGTTTGGATGAATCGACTTGCGTCGATGAAGATAGACCTTGAGAAGAGTGCATCAATCAATCGGAACAGCGAGCAGTTTTCCAGTACTGTCCAGCTTGCGATCCAAGAAAAGTGGGCTGAGTTAGAGATAGTGGATACCGAGATTGATGATTCAATGTTTAATCAAATACTCGAGCTTCCGTGGTTGGAGACATTGATTGTTGACGAGGGGGTTCTCACAGATCTTTCCGCGGAAAAGTTAAAAAGTTTCGAAAGACTCAGGCATTTGCGACTAAGGATGTCACCGATCAGTGACGAGGGAATGATGCATATCTCTCAGATCGAATCGCTTTGGTATCTTAATATTCCCCATGCTCAATGCAGTGAGGTCGGGGTGTCTTACCTACAAAAGCTGCCAGCACTCAGACAATTAAGATTGAGTTCTCCTGATCTCGGGAATGCTGTTGCCAATGAGATTGCCGCGATTACGACACTTCGAAGCTTGCATCTTATTGGAGTGCCGATTACAGATCAGGGTCTAAGGGTGATCGCGACCCTTCCGAATCTACAGTCGCTTTACCTCGACGATTCGATGGTATCGGAAGATGGATGGGAGTGGTTGTTTGAAGAGGCTCCTCATCTGCACGTTCACGTTAATCAAAAGCACCATGATCGAGATGTCGACTCGCATGACCATGATTCGTAACACTCCATTTCTCCTGGGATAGCGGGCCGAGCCATCGTTTGCTCTCTTCGCGGCAGGTGGGCAGATGAGAATTGGGGTGTTTTCGGTTGCCGGGCCTTGAGCTTAAAATGAAATTTTAAACTCTCCCACCTTCTTGATGATGGATTCAACCGATGCCCGCCGTTCTTGCCATTGCCGCTCATCCCGATGACATTGAATTTTTATTCGCGGGCACTCTGTTGCAATTGGGAAAGCGAGGGTGGGATCTCCACTACATGAATCTTTGCGACGGATCGAGAGGGAGTACTGTTTTAACCGAGAAAGAATGTGCAGCGACTCGATTAGAAGAGGCGAAGGCATCGTGTCGTGTGTTGGGTGCGTCTTTCTACCCGCCCATTTACGCGGACATGGAGTCCATTTACACAACCTCAAATCTTAAGAAAGTTACGGCGGTTGTGAGGCAAGTAAAACCTTCTATTGTTCTAACCCACTCGCCACAGGATTACATGGAGGATCATGAAATTGCTTGTAAGCTCGCAGTCAGCGCAGCATTCTCACATTACATGCCGAACTTGGTAAGTGATCCACCCGTGGATGTATACAGCGATCCTGTCACGGTGTACCACGCGCAACCTATCGGTAATACCACCCCACTTGGTGATCCTGTTTTTCCTCATTTTTATGTCGATGAGACGGAGGTGATTGAGCAGAAAGTACAGTCACTCGCATGTCATGCCAGTCAAAAACAGTGGCTTGATGAAAGCCAAGGGCAAGACAGTTACTTGGAAACGCTTCGTGAGATGAGTCGACAGGTTGGACGTATGAGTGGTCGATTTGAGTACGCCGAGGGATGGAGACGACACCAGCATTGGGGTTTTTGCGGTCCCGATGATGATCCGCTAAGAGACGCATTAGCGGATATTATCCAGGAGGGAGTCGTTCCAAAACCTTTGTCTTGAAGCTCTTGAGCCATTGACTCCACCCACCACTTCTTGATCGATGACTCATGGTTTCGGTTGTCGGACTGGTAGCAAATCTAGATTCACTTGTTGAGAAACTCTCAACGTTGTGGATCAAGTCTCCCAGTTCAAGCCATCATGCAGTCGGTTGAGATTACGCGGTTCGCAAGCAGTCACGACCAACATGTCTTCGACTCGGACTCCGCCGTGTGCGCGGCCGTAGAGTCCTGGTTCGATCGTGAAGACTTCGTTTTCAAGTAGCTCTCCACCTCCGTGATCTAGCAAGATTGGCTCATGAACATCGAGACCAATCCCATGACCTGTTCCATGTTGGATACTAGGCTCGTCAGTGATCGCTCCACGAGAGATTGCGTAACCGTGTTTTAGCAGCGTGTCCTCCGCTGCTTTGTGAACGGTATCACCAGTGTTGCCAAGTCGTAGCTTGTCAGTGGAAGCCGATTTGGCAGCAAGCACAGCCTTGTGCATTGCTTTGACGGTATCTGAGGGTTCTCCATGGACAACGGTGCGAGTGCAATCTCCCCAAAGTCTTGTAGAGTCGTCTCGGGGGAAAAGATCAATGATGACGGGAACGCAAGTTCGAATTTTCCCTTTACCAGGGTGATGGCAGTCGGCTACATGGGGAGCGGTCGCACAAATGGCTCCATGTCCCATGCTAAATCCTCTTTGCATGAATTCGACTGCAGCCATGGATCGAAGCCACTCACACGTTAATTCCGAATGGTCGTGAACAAGGAATCCATCCGAGTCGACGGAGCATTTTGCAACCCGTTCGCAAAGAATTCGCATTACTTCTTCAGTCGTATGCTGTGCTTTGACGAGGCCTTCAATTTCTTGGTGGGTTTTTTGACGGCGATCGATGACTCCGAGCGTGTCATCGTATCGAACAGATATCTCTGCTTGTTGCAGGTGCCACGCATAGATATATGGTAGAGAGCGATCGGCGATAACTTCTTCTACTTTTGATGATCTTAGTAGCTGTGTTACGGCTTGAGCGGTAGCCGTTTCTCGGTCGGCACTTAATCCGAAGGGCGGTGCGTGCTCTGCCGGGCAGGTTACATCATCCGCATGACTCATTTGCACGACGCGATCCATTTCAAGATCTCTGACCAGTGCAATTCGACGGGAGTCTATTTCGATCCAAGCTGCTGGGTCTCCTAACGGAACGCCAATTCGCTTGAACAGCGAGGCATTTTTGTCGGGGTAACCGGCGAGGATGCGTACCGAGGAAGGTGAAGTTTTCATGCTTTGATCCGCTTAAAAAGCTGGAAAAGGATAAATGTTAGCAAACAAGATTGTGAAAAATAACGCAGATAGTCCAAGCCCGATACTCATGGGGGAGATGACTCGTAACCCTTCGGATTCAGTCATCCCACTCATCCTTGTCATTACCCAAAATGCGCTATCCGTCATCCATGAAACGGGTTTGCTTCCGGCGCCGATCGCCATGGCGAGATAGACCGGGTGATAAGGCAACGCGTCGTGCGTAAACCCTTGTAAAATCCCGGCAGCTGTAATCATTGCTACCGTCGCTGATCCTTGAAGGGTCCTTATCGAGGCCGTCAAGACGAATGCCACTACGAGCAATAGATGTCCGGGGACACCACTGGCGAGACTGCCAACAGCTTCTCCAATCCCTGCTTGTCGGAGCATGGCACCAAAGGCTCCGCCAGCGGCGGTTATCAAAATGATATTTCCGGCCGAAGCAAGAGATCGAGCGATCAGCGATTCCCGGTTAGACTCCTTGCAATACCTTCTCAGTGAGAGAGCGAAGGCTGCACCAATAGCGATCGCGACATTTTTGTTGCTTGCGAGCAAAATCAGGTCACTGATCACCCCTCCATTTACATTGGATTGAAGCATTGTTTTAGTAAAGGTTCCTACAGCGATCAAAACGACTGGGACAAGAATCGGTGCGAGGGAACGCGTGAGAGAAGGCGCCTGCTCAGTAGGCATCCCAGTATTAAGGGAATCAGCTAAAATCGACGGAGAATCGTCGAGTTGTCGGAGAGGTATTTCAACAAAGCGGTTGATGATCCGAGCAATGCCTAGCGATGCGATACTGCTGCAGCCACCAACGAGTAGTCCCGTAAAAAGCATCGTGGAGAGATCGATTCCCAACTCGCCAGCGACAGTCAAGGGACCCGGCGTGGGTGGAATGAGTGAGTGGGCAATGGAGCCTCCAGCGAGAATTGACAAGATGTACAGCACATAGTTCTTGCCCAGTCTTTCGCGCAGAGACCTTGCCAAGGGAACCATCAGGTAGAAAACGGTGTCGAAGAATACCGGAATGCCTAGAACGAACGAACTTGCTGCCATCGCTTCTGGCGCATGTTTGGGACCAGTAAGTCGTAGGATCCGATCGACAATCACTTTTGCAGCACCCGATTCCATCAAACACTGTCCGATGATGCTTGCTAGTGCGATGAGAATACCAATTTTTCCCGCGGTTTCTCCAAACTCTTTTGCTAATCTCGACGGCGCAGAAACGATTGCGGGCTCAGAATTAAGTGTCGCGGCAGCCTCAGGGGTCATTTTTTTCGCGTTGACTTGCAGCTCGGTGTATCTCTGTACCGCCTCATCCCCCATCAGGGCCGAAACAAGCAAGCCAGCAAGCAAGAGTGTCAAAAAAGCGTGCAGCCGGAAGACCAAGATGCAAGTGAGAACGACAATGACCGCTGAAATAACAAGAAGCCAGATATTCATTCTGGATTTGGTTCCCCTAGCGAGGTGCGACAGACGGTCACTTCACATACCGTATTAATGCATTACTCTAACGTCTTTTCGCATTGGGGAGGTGTTGGCACAGATCGAGGTTTCGCGCATTTTGCCGCGAATTCCATCGGGACCTAGCCTGAGATTAAAAAAATTTACTGACCCTCAGTTTGTCCGTTTTAAAAAAGACGGTGGAAAGGAGGCAAAACAATTGATTCAGCGTGTTTTTTTGCATGTACCTGAACGAACAATCGTTTTTTGTCGATCAATGCTGACGAGAGGTTGCGTTTGATTTGCAGCGAATTACGTTTGGCCGTATCCGAGATAAATCCTAGCTGTTCAGTAGCGAACTCGAGCGATAGCCTGTTTTGACGTGCCCAGAACAATGACAATGCTTTGAGTAGTGTTTATTTCCAGTTACCTGCTCTCTGTGTCGAGGATTTGACCGATGCAGATGGTAAACTGCTGTGTCGTTATCTAGGCGGCTTGTCAGCGGTTAAACGGTATCACCCATCCAACACTTTGTATTTTCACCATGAGCTTTTCCTCCGACACTGAGCCGAGCTTCTTCCTTAGGCACGAGTTCGCGATTCGGCGATTGCATTCTCTCTTAGGGATTGTTCCTCTTGGTCTGTATATGGTGATCCATTTAACGACCAATGCCAGTCTTCTCAACGCTCCAGAGACCTTCCAAAGAGCGGTTTACCTGATTCACAGCCCAGGAAAATTGTTACCACTTATTGAGTGGGGCTTAATCTTTTCACCTTTAGTTTTTCATGCGGCCATCGGTGTCTGGATTTCAAAGACCGGAAAAATCAATAGCAGCCAGTATCGTTTTACTAGCAACCGGCGATACACCTTTCAACGTTGGACAGGTGTAATCGCCTTGGTTTATCTCTTTTTCCATATCCTGCACCTTCACGGTTGGTTTCACAGTGAATTCTGGCTAGCGGTTGTGAGACCGCAAGGTTTTGCTTCGTTCAGGCCTTTTAACGCGGCGAGCACACTGGTTTTGGCGATGCAGGGTTGGTTCTGGCCATCGTTTTACTTCATTGGTGTGATGTCATGTGTTTATCATTTCGCTAACGGATTGTGGACAGCGGGCATTACTTGGGGGTTATGGATTTCGCCCAAAGCGCAGCAGCGGGCAAGTAAGCTATGTACCGCAATCGGAATCGGTCTAGCTGTCGTGGGCGCGAGTGCTTGGTGGGCGGCTGTCTCACCAAATGAAGAAGATGCTGCTGCGATGGTAGAGGTCGAAAATCGAATGTATCAGTCCGCTACTGCCTCTGGGATCGTGACAGACAACCCAGAAAAACGCTCGTCCACCGAAATACTTGCCGACCAATCGATTGAGGTTGTCAATGACTGACACTGTTTTGGTCGACCTGTTAGTAACTGGTCGCCTTGCAGTTGTGCATTTGCTGGCCGACGGAAACACCTGTCGAAGATTCTAATTCACTCAATAATTTCCTGAGAAAACGGTACATCAAAGATGGCAAAGCATCGCGTAGTGGTCATTGGCGGAGGTTTAGCCGGACTAGCATCGACAATGAAGCTTGCCGAATTAGGGGTTGAGGTTGACTTGATCAGTCTCACGCCAGTGAAGAGGTCGCATAGCGTTTGTGCTCAAGGTGGTATCAATAGCTGCAACGATCAGACGCGGCAGTTGGGCGACAGTGAGTGGAAGCACTTCGATGACACTGTCTACGGTGGTGATTTCCTCAATCACCAACCACCAGTTAAAGAGATGGCTTATTGGGCACCCAAGGTGATCGATTTGATGGATCGTTTAGGGGTCCCTTTCAATCGAACCGGAGAAGGGTTTATCGACCGCCGACGATTTGGCGGAACACTTTACAAGCGAACGGCCTTCGCGGGTGCCACAACAGGGCAACAACTTCTCTACGGCCTCGATGAGCAGGTAAGACGCTGGGAAGCTCAGGGGCTCGTCAATAAGTATGAATTCTGGGATTTTTTGGGTCCAATACTTGATGAGAATAATCGTTGTCGCGGGGTTGTCGCTCAAGACCTCGTATCAATGAAAATGCGTGCCTTCCCTGCCGATGCAGTGGTCGTGGCAACTGGGGGTTGTGGTTTAATTTATGGTCGAAGCACGATGAGTGTTTTTTGTACCGGTAGTGCCGCTAGTCGTTGCTTTCAGTCGGGAGCAAATTACGCAAATGGTGAATTTATCCAAGTTCATCCCACTGCGATTCCTGGAAGCGACAAATTGCGATTGATGAGTGAATCAGCTAGGGGTGAGGGTGGAAGAGTCTGGGTTCCACGGAAAGCGCAAGACACCCGGTCACCGAGGCAAATACCTGATTCAGAGCGATATTATTTTCTTGAAGAACGATATCCGGAATACGGGAATCTCGTTCCTCGAGATATTGCCACACGCGAAATATTCGATATTTGCGTGAATGATGGTCTTAGTATTGAATCCGACAGGATGAGTGTTTATCTCGATTTGACCCATCTACCAAAGGCTGAATTAGATCGAAAGCTGGGTGGTATCCTTGAGATTTACGAGAAGTTTCAGGGTGTAGATCCACGAACTGAACCAATGCGAATCTTCCCTGCGGTGCATTACAGCATGGGCGGCTTGTGGGCCGATTACACGAAGAGCGGCGATGGCGGACTACTGGCTGGCGATCCACGGAACCATATGACCAGCTTGGAAGGCTTATACGCGATCGGAGAATGTGATTACCACTATCACGGAGCCAATCGCCTTGGTGCGAATTCCTTGCTGTCCTGTATCTTCACTGGATTGTTCACTGGTTCTTCGATACTTAACTATGCCGAGGGCCTGTCTTCGGGACACGCCGATGTTCCCTCTTCAGTCATTGATCAATCGATTGCACAGCACAGTGCACGACATCAGGCCTTGTTGGGCGGTACAGGGGGGCAAGGTGAAAATCCATACCTCATTCACCAGCAGCTAGGTGATTTAATGACTCGCGTCGCGACGGTGGTGCGGCGTAACGATCAACTTACAGAAGCGTTAAGTAAAGTAGATGAACTCCATGAGCGGGCTAAAAAAGTAAGTTTGTCGGATACCGGTAGTTGGACGAATCAGAACGTTGTCTTCGCTAAATCGGTTCAGGATATGTTCCCAATCGCTAAGTGCATTCTCAAGGGAGCTCTCCAGAGAGATGAGTGTCGAGGTGCACACTTTAAGCCAGAGTTTCAAAAACAATCACTCACCGCCGAAGATCCTGTAGAAAGACGTTTGCAGGCAGAAAAATGGTGTGACGATTTTGACCGAAACAATCAGAAGTACCTGAAGAGTACGGTCGCATCCTGGGATTCCTCGAACGACCAACCAAATTTGAATTACGAATCCGTCGATACCTCACTGATCAAGCCTAGGCCTCGACTGTACGGCTTGGTTGGAGCAGAAGTCATTGAGGATGTATGGAAAGAAAGAGTCAAAAAAGAAGAGACCCATCCGCTGTCGCCAGTTGCAGTCGACTGACAGGCTTTTTCGCGTTGCGTGGAAGAGATTTAAGCCGATGCGGAATAAAATACGTTTAGTGTGTGACCAACGATTAACTCTAGTAAGTTAGAAAAAGTCAGGATCGAAAGATGATCGCTCCAGAACCCATGGCTAAAAACGAGCCTGAATCCATCACTGTACGAGTGAAGCGCCAAGATGGACCTGGTAAGCAACCGTATTGGGAAACGCATCGAATTCCCTATGAACCTGAGCTGAACGTGATTTCCGTTCTGCAACGACTAGCAGCGAGCGCAGTTACGATAGAAGGTAAAGCGGTCGCTCCGGTGGCTTGGGATTGCGGTTGTTTGGAAGAGGTTTGCGGATCATGTACCATGCAGATCAATGGTAGGGTTCGACAAAGTTGCAGCGCATTGGTGGATCGCCTGATTGCTGAATCGGGGTCTACGATCGTTTTGGAACCAATGAGTAAGTTTCCGGTCGTCCGAGATCTTGTCGTTGATCGACAACGTCTATTCCGCGGTTTGACACGAGTGCAAGCTTGGGTTCCGGTGGATAGCTATTACGACATGGGTCCCGGTGAGAGACAGTTAAGGTCAAGTCAGGAGCAAAATTATCCGCTCAGTCAATGTATGAGCTGTGGTTGTTGTGTTGAAGCTTGTCCTCAGTACACAAAGGTAGAGGTCGAACGCTATTCCGATGAATCCGACGAAGCTTATGAACGCCGTAAGAACGAGGCTTACGACACCGCTTTTTTAGGACCCCAAGCGATCTCCCAAGCTGTCTTGTTCAATAATCATCCGACAGGAAAGGCTCTGGCTAGCGAGCGAATGGATGCTTTGGTCGGCCCTGGGGGTGTGCAGGCGTGCGGTAATGCACAGAACTGTGTTTCTGTTTGCCCTAAGGAGATACCTTTGACGACGTCAATCGCTAAAGCTAGCCGAGCTTCAACCCTTCACGTTGTGAAGAAATGGTTTGATAAGTAGGAGTATCCCAGCGATTGGGACATTGGTTTTTTCACTGAGAGAAAATGGTTCTTCAAAGCTTACCTAGAAGGTTGGCTTTGCCAGTAAGGGTGTCGAGTGAATCATCAGTTTTTTGTGATCGCGTATCACTCGCATGAACTCCCTTTCATGAACCGGCTTTTTCATGAAGTCGTGGATTCCCATTGATGAACAACGGTCTTTAAGAGATACGTCTTCTGAGGCTGTTAAGGCAACGATGGTAGGATGGCAGTTTGTATCCCACTGACCGACTACTTCTAGGATGTCTAAGCCGCAACCGTCAGGAAGCATAAGGTCGAGTAAGATCAGATCGGGCGTGGGCGCCTGTGCAAAGATCTGATCGCGTTTAAGAAAACGCGTTGCTTCCTTAACCGTTCTCATCAGGGTCAGGCGATGGTGAACTTGACTTCGCCTTACTGCAAAAATTGTCATTTTTGCATCTGTCAAACCATCCTCTACCAAGAGGATTTCCATTGGTTTGGTTTTCAAGTCGTTAATCACTGATTGAATCCTCAATCAACAATAGGATGAGCTTCGATAGTTTAAGTCGCTTTCATCTATCGCCATGTCAAAGCATAGCATCGAATCCAATCGTTTGTTGCGTGTCGAGTATTGCGCAAATAATTTATTTAACTTTTCGGTGTAGTTACATTCAAGATCCTTGTTGACAATTGGATCTATCGCTGGCACATTTGAATTCAACGAAAGCCGCAGCAGGGCACTGCTGTTTTCAAAAACTTTTCAGCTCATTTCCTTATCGTGTTCAACAGTCGCTTTGTATTGCTCGATTGCTTTCAAGGCGTCCTATAACAGTTGTTAGACCCTCTGGCTTTTGAATGCCATGTGTCGTTGCGATCAATTTCCGGTCTTTTAACACGTTCCGTGTTAATGTTTAAAATTTGGTTCACATCGCGGAAAGAATACTGCTAACGGGGGTTGGCCCTAAATGGAATTTGCCGGCGAATTTTATTAAATTCGCGTGTACGGATAACGCTCCCCTTTTTTCTGCTATTCTCAAAGTCCCGTTCATTTGAAAGTTTGGGATTTCATGGATTTGAGCCTCGCATACTCATCACTACTTTTGTTCTGCTTCAGACAGTTTCGTAACGAATACGCGTGAATAATCTGGTGCCGTACCGGCCTTACTGATGGTGTCTGGTAGGGATATCGTTAGACTAGTGGTTCCTGCCAAGGGAAGCTTGTAGCGATACGAAGGAGGCAGCAACTTCGCGAAAAAAATATTGAATACTTAGCATGGTGTTAAAGAGGATTGCCTGATGCAATCGACAAGTGGAAGCGATGGTTTGGTTGAAAAATCTAGCCTGAATGCAGGTCATGACAGTGACCACTTGGATTTGTCTGATGCCTATCAACGCCTGACCAATCAAGAGAAAATCAGCTGGACGGGGCATCATCACATGCTGAAGTTGCTTGGGCGAGGAGGCCAGGGGGTCGTCTATCTGACAGAGCATCGAGGTACCGATGGATTCACGGTTCCGGTGGCGATGAAGTTTTTCTCGCCGGAAAGATACTCTGGAGTGGATTCATATTCGGAAGCAATGAGTCGGGTCGCAAGTATCGCTTCGCGAGTCGCCCTCATACAGCATGACCATCTCATTGACGTTCAGAATTTTTTTGAGCGTAATCGGATTCGGATCATGATGATGGAATGGGTAGATGGTTTCGATTTACGACAGCTAACGGAAAGCCGGTTACATCGTACTCTACGGCATCGAGTAAAAGGTGAGAGGTGGCAATACATCAACGAGGTGATTGTCACTGAGGGAATTTCTCAATCACGTTTTAAACCGGGTATCGCCGTAGCAATTGTTCGTGACGCTCTATCTGCCCTAGCGGCACTTCATCGAGAGGGTATCGTACACGGGGATATCAAGCCGGCGAATATAATGCTTAAACGAAGTGGGTATGCGAAGTTGATCGATATGGGATCCGCTATGGATTACCGGAACCCACCCAAGGATCGCGAATGCACTCCGATGTATGCACCGCCCGAGGTTCTGAAGAGTAGAGCGGTTTCACCACAAAGTGATCTAGCTAGTCTCGGTTACGTGCTGGTTGAACTGTTAAGCGGCGTGAATCCATTTAGCGATCAAAAAGGTTCTTATGCACTTCTAAAGTTTAAAAATGAGCTTCCTTCAAAACTCGATCAAATATTGCCAGATGAGGTCGTGCGGAACGAATTGCTAATGAACTTTTTGTTGGGTTTGATAGCCCCGGATCCCAAGGCGCGATTCGCTAATGCAGAGGCTGCAGAACATGTTGAAAAAGGCGCTGCAGCATTTCATCGACAATTGATATTGGGTGATATGGCAACAGAGTACGATAACGATATTCGAGTTTGGCTCGAAGAGTTGAGGGAACTCGAGACGAATTTGCGATTTTCAAAAGATAAGGAAACCAAATCCATTGCGATGGAAGAGGAAGTCGATTCCGATTTTACCGGAACTTGGGACTTATGAATGAAAAGCATTTGAAGGTAGCGATTGATGCTGCGAAAGCGGGCGCCGAAGAACTGATGAAACGGCGCAATGTACGAATTGTCAAAGAGAAACAGCCTAAGGATTTGGTGACGGACGCGGATTTAGCGTCTCAGGCTGCGATTCGATCAATACTGCTCGATGCGTTTGATGATTATGCTTTCGTGGGAGAGGAAGAAGGGGAGCATGAACCACCCTTGGCAGTTCGAAATGGTGATGCGAACTCACCACCGTGCTGGGTCGTTGATCCCTTGGACGGCACAGTGAACTATGTGCATCGACTACAGTCTTTTGCAGTTTCAATAGGTCTTTACGAATCTGGTCGCGCTAGACTCGGTGTCATTTATGATCCTGTCAGCGACGAGCTATTTACGGCATTACATGGGTTGGGCGCTTGGTGTAACGCTGAACCAATCTCTGTCGGTGATTGTGTTGAAATCGATCAAGCACTTGTTGCCTGTAGTTTTCCTGCGGGCGTGAGGGGTGGTGATCCAGAGGTTGGTCGATTCATAAGGGTTTTAGAGTCGTGCCGCTCATTACGCCGTCTGGGTTCCTGCGCGCTGAATATGTGCTACGTGGCGTGTGGACGCCTAGATGCTTACTGGGCAACCAGTATTGCGCCGTGGGATTGTGCTGCAGGAGTTGTGATTGCCAGAGAAGCAGGGGCTACGTTAACCGCATATGATGGCCAGCCTTTTGATGACTGGTCGCCAAAATTTTGTCTTAGTGCAACTTCATCTTTGCACCAAGAAATGATGAGTCGCCTGATTGGTGAATAGAACTTTTCTCACCGCTAGACTTTGCGTGGGCTATCCAAGATATGCAATTCGATCCAGCTAACATGTCATCCCGGGACACTTATCACTGGATGACTCGATTGATCAACCCACGTCCTATTGCTTGGGTAGCGACTATCTCGAGTCAAGGCGTTGCAAATTTAGCACCATTCAGTTTTTTCAATGGTGTCGGTGCAAAGCCTCCAACTTTGTTGTTTTGTCCTGCGAATAAGCCGGATGGATCCCCCAAAGACACGTTAGTGAATATTCGTCAAACGGGTGAGTTTGTTGTTAACGTGGTCACCATGCCCTTTGCTGGTCAAATGCATCAAACCGCTGCTGAACTCGATTATCAAATTGATGAATTTGAATTCGCGACGGTTGAGAAGCAGGACAGCTTAATGGTGGATGTTCCTCGGGTAGCAAATGCGGCAGCTGCATTTGAATGTGAGTTGATGCAAGTGTTATCGCTTGAGGAGGGTCCGGGGGCAGCGAATGTGGTGATCGGACGAATTGTTTGTTTCCACGTGGCGGATGAGTTATTGAATCAAGATGGTAGCTTTGATTCAAGTTCGCTTAAAACGATTGGACGTATGGGTGACCTTGAGTACGCAAAAACAGATAATCGGTTCACACTTTGATTTTTCACGGATGCAAATCAAGTAGCGAAAAAGAGCCAAGTTTTAGTTCTCGTGAATAAAAAAAGGTGTGCACAAATCAATGTGCACACCCTTACATTTCTAGGGACGTCTATTACCTGTTTTACTTTGAGTAGAAGTTATACTCTTCGTTGTGAGGGTCAAAATCATTTTGAGTGAGACCTACATTTACCTTGAGATTTAGGTAGTTGTATTCCTCCAAAACATCCAGCGGTGCTTCTTCCGATGACGGCCAGTCGTAAGCGATGTAGCGAATTGGAAGGTTAAGTTTTTCATCGATAAAAACCTGAGCTTTGTAAAATTCGAGATCAGGATGCTGAGTAGGCTGCATCACTTCAAGAACGGTGCACTCGGTATCTTTTACCCTAGCATTCGTCCTGAAGTCGCATCGCACATCTTGGAAGCGTTTTGAGGTCTCGCCTCGTTCGATTAGTTTTACGATCAAATTTTCCACACCAATCTCAGTGACAGGGTATCTTTGTCCCCGCATTGCGAGCATCCCATCTGGAGCGAGAGAAACGGTTGGAAGAAACTTACCTTTAAACCCACCTTCATGCGCAACCATGTTTCCGTCGTTTTCATTCTCGACGTAAATTACTTCTCTGCCGGCCACAGACGAAGGCTTAAGGAATTTCAAATAAACGCTGAGCGGTTGGACTAGTTTCCCATCCTGAACTTTGCGGTTTCTAACTTTTAAGGTGGCATATTCATGCTGGCCAAGAACACCGTCAATTCTTTCCCTCTTAATGAGAATCGCGGTATAGTCATTGACTTCTGTTCTGCAGTCTCGGAGCCCAGATCGAGCAAGATCCAGAGCGCGGTCGAGGCTATGAACGGGGGTTGCTTCAAGCCTAGATACTTTCGCCGCCGGATCCGACGAAATCGATTCTTCAGAGTGAGCCGCTTCAGATGCAATGAGAGCGGTTGTAATCGCAAGAATTGCGAATAAATCGCGACGAATGATGGTCATAACAACTTCCGTGTAATAGTTCCACTGGCTGAGACGTCCCTTGTCTCGTTCGGCTGTCTAAGTTTTATCGCCAAGCTCAAGCGGGAGTTTGATTGCTTTCTCCTGCACTGATATGACCATCTCAACCGTCGCAGGCGTTACTTTCTCCTAAGGCGTTCTCGAAAGTAGAAATAATCAACGTTTACTAAATTTTAATTTGAGTTTTGCGAACAAGCGAAATCCCTTGCCAAGAGAAAACCTTGAACACGGTATCAGAAATCGGAAGACGGGTGATATCTTGGAAGAAATTCGATCTGGACCGAAAAAAATTTTAACTTGATCGCTTCAGAGAACAGACTTGGAAGTAGGTTGCAGTTGATTTGAAAAAAATGCGCACGTTCGACAATTTGCGGATCTTTAGAAAGATACGATGGTTGAAGTGGAAAATTGATTCATTCAATTGGACATCTCAATTAGCGGTCTAATTTTTAGCAAGCGATTCAATAGCATTACTTACCTCACCGAATACACCATGTGCAGTGGAGTCCAGCGAATGTTTTTGTTCGAGGGTTGAACGCGATGACGAAGAAAACTACGGCTTGGCGAGCAATTCATATCGAAGCTTTCCATCAACCAAAGATTAGCTTGGATTACTGAGTCGTAATCACCCAACAAGGTTTGATTGACCACAGCATCGCGAATTACTTTTTTAAATGAAAGATTGATCTGTTATGAATAATCCCAATTCTGGTCGGCCTGTCGCTGGGCGCCCTTCTGAGCCGTTGCCGGAACCGTCTGTTATTCCGACCAATGGGTGGCACTGTGGTCACTATTTCTATCGTTTTCGCCGCGACAGAATTGACGGTAGGTTGCCACAAGGTCTTAGAGAGCAATTTAGACAATCGCTTCATCCGGAAGGAAGTGCTGCTCCGGAGCGTTTAGCCTCGTATTGGACTAGCGGGCATCGCGCGGATTTTTGCGTCATGGTGATGGATCCTGACCCAGGGAAAGTTGATGGCGTTCACCAAGCAATCATGGCGCCTGGTTTAGGATCTGTGATTGAGCCGGAGTGGTCATTTGTTTCGATGAGTGAGGTAAGTGAATACGTACCTACAATTGAAAGGTTTCGGGAACGATTATTAGCTGGAGGTGCAGATCCCGACTCACCTGAAGTAAAAGCTAAAGTCGCAGCATATGAACGTCGTTTGCCTATGATGAATGAGCAAAGGCTCCGACCGGAAATACCTGACTGGCCTGCTGCTTGTTTCTATCCAATGAATAAGAGTCGAGTGGTGGGTGCGAATTGGTTTTCAGAACCGTTTAGTCGCCGCAACTCGATGATGGCGGAACACGCCCAGAGTGGAATTGCTTTTGCAGGTAAGGTAAGTCAAGTCATTACGGTCGGTGTCGGTCTCGATGACTGGGAGTGGCTTGTTACTCTTTGGGCGCGAAATCCTGAGTACCTTCGTGAAATTGTTTACAAGATGAGATTTGACGAGGCCAGCGCGAAGTATGCAGAGTTTGGCCCGTTTTATGTCGGCTATAAAGGAACTTCAGATGATATTCTGAGCCACTGTCGCTTAGACTAAGTGTTTTCAATTTCGGAGAGTACTGAATCACTGCGAAAGTCGCTGATGTTTCTTAAGTTGAAATCAATTCTTTGCGATGGTTATCTCCAACAGAGTATTTGCGATTGTGTTGCATTCGTCGCGCTCTGCCATGCCCGGAGATGCTTGGGTAACGCATGTGGCTGAAATCGATGTTCCGTCTCAATTTGAAACTTTGCGTCGACTAGTAAGTGCTCAATTCGTTCAACCGTATTCTCGCTGGATAGTTGATCATTATCATGCACTTCGACGTATGCCGCATCGACATTACCGAGAAGCGGTGAGATCTCTTCCAGAACCGCTTCTTCCATTCCCTCAATATCTAGTTTCAAAAAAGAGACTCGATGGTCAGCAAGATATGGACTGAGCCTGACGCACTGAACCATGGTGTGGGTTGAATCGGGTCTCCGGCCCCATTGGGGTCGTAACGAGTTTCCTCGAGAATCTGCGCCGCGATTAATTTGACCATGGAAAATCGCTTGGCCCTCTTGATTGCTAATCGCCGCACAAACACCTAACACGTTGGGCAAGTCATTTTTCTTGATGTTCGTTTCAAGGATTTCAAAAGCAAAGGGGTCTGGCTCAAAGCAGATAATTCGCGACGTGGGCCACCGATACTTCCACTCAAGTACGGAGACGCCAATATTTGCTCCACAGTCAATGATTAACGGAAAGTCATCCCTTGGTGAAAAAAATGAGGGAAAGTCGTCAGCCGCCCGAATCATGGACTGGGTTGCTTCCTTGTTTTCATAGAAAAGTTTGTATCCGCGAAAATTGGTTTGGTGGATTGCAATCGTTCTGCTCCAAAAATTTTTAACCAACACGAACCGGTGTCGCAATTTGCAATGGCAATCGCCACAGATATCTGGGAACCCCATGATCCATGACGAAAGGAATAAGCCTCGAACGTATCTGCGTGCATTGATGCTATTTCCCTTTTAGATCACCTGCGTATGTTTGACTAGGAAGTCTTGGTCAATCATTGAATTTTTGGAGGTCAAAGTTTGGGAATCTTTGTGTTACGCGTAAGTTTCTTCCGTGTTTCTTTTCTTCTTTCACTTTTCATTTTGGGTTGTAATCATGCCATCGCCGGATTGGTGATAAACGATTTAGATAGAAATTATTTATTTGACTTCAATACTTTTCGAGGAGTAGGTGTAACGCAAGATCCATCTTCGACTCAGATTGATTCTGATGTATGGCGGTTTACTGGGCTAAGTGACGGCACTGGCGAATTTGGTGGTAGTTATCTCACAGGCGATTGGGCTAGGGGAGCAGCTGTGTCGGCTGTTTCAACTGGAGGAATTTACGCCTTCAATCACGGGTCTATGGAAGAGCCAGACTGGTCCTTGGGATTTCAACCAACTGCTAATGATTTCAACCCTGGAGCCTTGACGATGCGGGTAATCAATGGCACACAAAGTGTTGTAGATCGAATTAGCTTCGGGTTTGATTTACTCATACGTAATAACGCCACCCGCTCGTCAGTCATATCTCTCCAATACGGCCTAGACGATCTTGTCTATCGTGAATCCGATCATGGTGATTGGTTTACCGACGAAGCGCCAAATGAAAATTTGGGCTGGGAAGAATACGTCCATCAGGAAAGCGTGTTGGCAACGATGTTGTCGCCCGGTGATTCGATTTACTTTCGTTGGTTTTTCAGGGATGGGGTAGGGCAGGGAAGTCGTGACGAATTGTCCATCGACAATGTGTTCGTTAATTTTGGTGCTTCATCAGCGGTAGTCCCAGAACCTCATTTCTGCTGTTGGCTTTTGTTCATGCTTGCGATTCCTTTTAGGTA
Organism: Rubripirellula sp.; assembly: GCA_016779185.1. Lineage (GTDB taxonomy): Bacteria > Planctomycetota > Planctomycetia > Pirellulales > Pirellulaceae > Rubripirellula. The sequence continues at coordinate 23,069 of JADHOA010000001.1, read as the reverse complement.
TCGCGCCGGATATTTGAAGGTTTCCAAGTCATCGACCTCGTGATCTTGCATTTGAATGGTTACATGAGGCGTTCGAAAATGATTACCAAAGCATCTTGGACTTTTTGAGAACCTGTCGCTTTGTGTCATATTTTGAAGCTGAGCTTGAAATCCCACCCTCAGGGATCCGCCTCCAGCAGTGAATCCCTTTCCAATATGAGTCTCCTTAATATTGTGCCACCTCATCTCAATTGAATTGCTTTTGTGGGATTGTTGACCTGCGGGCAGCACAATTGCTTGCGCTGGCTTGAAAGTCCCGCGTCAATCGCAACTGGACTACACTCCAATCAGGCCCACGGATAGCTCGATAGGGGGGTGTTGGTTTGTTCCGGGATGTGATGTTGTCGCCCCTACGATCGTTTTTAGTTGACCCACGAAAACGGATACGTTACTCTCCGAAATTGTAAAAGATTCGATTTGGGCTTTCTCGCAAGCTACAATCGATCAATACCCCCACCTGAAAAACCCTCAACACGATTGCGATGAGGGCCTGCCAAAGACGATATTTCAATCGTTAATCGGCTGAACTAACTTGGCTACGTGTCTACTTGCTGACGATCGAAGCTGTGGAGTTATTGTTCGGCTCGGAACTCATATTTAGCTGTACGCTTTTTAGCTCGATCAAAACAACTCGGGCTTTGTTGATCCAATATTGAAACAAACTAATTCTCGGAGATCAGAGAAATGCGTTGTCAAGGCAATCCTTTTAGCCGTCGTGGCTTGCTAACAGCCGGTGCATTCGGCGGTCTTGGTATCTCTTTGCCGCAATTACTTTGGATGCAGCAAGCTGCAGCAGAGCAAAAACACTACGACTTCATTGAAGCGAAGGCTAAGAGTGTTATCCATGTTTATCTACCCGGGGGTATGGCACACCAGGAAAGTTGGGATCCAAAGCCTTACAGTCCGCTTGAGTATCGGGGAGAGATGAAACCCGTAAAAACAAATACGGGTGAAATATTTTGTGAATCGATCCCCAAGCTTGCATCCATTGCAGACAGGCTTTGTGTCATTCGCTCGATGACACACGGAGAGGCGGCGCACGAACGTGGCACTCACAACATGTTCACCGGTTACAAGCCGAGCCCCGCTCTAAAATATCCGAGCTTTGGAGCTGTGGTAAGCCATGAATATGGACCTCGAAATAACCTGCCTCCATATGTCTGCATTCCCAACCAGCCCAATGAGTTCGCGGGAACTGGTTATTTAAGTTCATCCTACGGGCCATTCGCTTTAGGTAGCGATCCGGCGTCAAGTGGATTCAAGGTTCGAGACCTAGATTTGTACGGTGGTGTTGACGAAGAACGTTTTGTGCGTCGTCGTTCGGCGCTGACGGCTGTTAACAAACATCTAGGTTCCATGACGAACGCGGATAGTGTTGTCGCCATGGATACTTTCTATGAAAGAGCTTATAGCCTGCTCAGTTCGCCAGAAGCGAAGTCAGCGTTTGATCTCAGCAAAGAAGATCAGAAAATGAAGGATGCTTACGGCGTCAATCAAGCCGGCCAGCGTCTCTTGATGGCTCGGCGTTTAGTCGAAGCTGGTTGCCGTCTGGTTACGCTCACCTATGGTGGGTGGGATATGCATAACGGCATCACTGCGGCCATGAACCGCACCATGCCCCCACTCGACCAAGCCTTACATCAGTTGATCACAGACTTAGAGCAACGTGGGTTGTTGGATTCGACGTTGGTGATGGTCAGCAGTGAGTTTGGTCGTACGCCGAAAATCAATAAAGATGCAGGGCGCGATCACTACCCGAAGGTCTTTAGCGTGATGATGGCTGGTGGTGGCATCAAGGGTGGTGCGATCTACGGTGCTTCAAATGCTACCGCGTCCGAGCCAGAGTTCGATCCCGTGACACCTGCTGACTTAGCGACGACGATGTACCGTCAGTTGGGCATCGTTGCAGACAAGGAGTTAATGGCACCGGGCGATCGTCCGATCGAAATCGTTGACGGTGGCAACGTTATTGAGGACATCATTGCCTAGGTGACCCTAAGGCTGTGTTCTGTGACGGGCCGAATCTTTTTGGCCCGTTTCCTCTAAGTACACTCAATTTTCTAAATGAATATGCGTCCCCAGCTAAAACTAATCGGTGTCCCCTTCCTGTGCCTGATGTCCTGCAGTTCGGTTTTTGCATACAAGCCGGATCTTGTTAGCTCGACCCCGCGTGGAGTGCAAAGAGGTGGTACCCACAAAGTCGTTCTTGAGGGGACGAGGTTGGGTGATAGTCGCCAACTCCTGTTAGATCAACCCGGAATTAACGTCATCAATGTAAATCCCATTGATGATAAAAAGGTCGAGGTAGAGATAGAGGTTCCTTCAACCACCAAGCCAGGCCTTTATCCACTGCGGATTGTGACAGAGACGGGGCTCAGCAATGTTTTGTTTTTGGGCGTAGGCGCACTGCCAGCGATTGATGAGGTGGAACCGAACAGTGATTTCGGATCTCCTCAAGTTATCGAAAACAACGTCACTATCGAGGGTGCGGTCGCTCGAGAAGACGAGGACTATTTTGCGGTGAACCTCAAGCAGGGCGAGCAACTTACCGTTGAGTTAGAGGGTGTCAGGATTAAGAAGGGTCGAAGTAATCCCTTCTTTGATCCATATGTGGCGATTTTGAATTCGGAAAGATTCGAGCTTGCAACTAGCGACGATGCGCCTTTGCTACAGCAGGATTGTTTGTGTTCGATAAAAGCGCCAGCTGATGGCACGTACTTGATTGTTGTGCGAGACAGTTCATTCGGCGGCAGTAATGATCGCTATCGAATGCACGTCGGTTCGTTTCCAAGGCCAATTGCTGTTGTCCCAGCAGGTGGTGCTCCGGGTGAATTAGTTGATATGACATTCGTTGATTCATTGGGGCAGGCATGGGTGGAAAAAGTCCAGTTGCCCAGCGAGGAAACTGACAGTTTTCCCATAGTTGTTGAAAATGATTTAGGAGTCGCACCGTCGCCCAATCTTGTACGGGTCAAATCCCAAGCGAACATTCTAGAGCAGGAGCCGAATAACTCCGTAAAGGAATCAACCGTTGGCCAGTTACCGGCAGCCTTCTCAGGTCTGATAGGTCAGCCGGGCGATTACGATTTTTTCAGTTTTGAAGCAAAGAAGGGTCAAACCGTTCGACTAAAGCTGTTTGCTCGCAATGTATTGAGATCTCAGTTAGACGGCGTTGTAAATATCTACAATGCCAAAGGTGGACGAGTTGGAGGGAATGACGACTCGGGCGGTCTTGATAGCTCCCTTGATTACAAAATTCCAGAGGATGGTTTATATCACGTCGGGATCAATGATCATCTGAACAACGGCGGACCTGCTTACAGTTACCGTTTAGAGGCTACTTTAGTTGAGCCTGATTTGGTTCTGACCCTGCCAGACCGAGAGCGGTATGTTGCCACGCAAGTGAACGTCGCGCAGGGCAATCGCACGGCCGTCATGTTGAATGCGTCGCGAGTCGGTGTGGGCGGGGCGATTGACGTCGAGTGCCTGAATTTGCCCGAGGGTGTAACGCTTACACCAATCCAGATGCCAGCGAACCAAAGTACCGTACCGTTTCTTTTGACAGCTACCGCCGAAGCACCTTTGGATGGCAAGTTAGTCAACGTGGTGGGTCGCATCGCAGACAACCCAATTCAGGGTCGGTTCACGCAACAGCATCAGATGTTGATCGGTTTGAATAACAATGTTGTGAACGACTACTACGCCGATCGAGCCGCAATTGCGGTCATCAAAGCGATGCCTTGTACTATCGAGGTCGTCGCACCGAAAGTGCCCATTGTTCGGAATGGTTCGATGGGGCTCGTTGTCAAAATCAATCGTGGAGATTTGGATGCGGACGTGGCCATTCGAATGCTTTACAACCCTCCAGGTATTGGTTCGAGTGGAAGTATCAAGATCGCAAAGGGGCAAGATCAGGCAATCATCCCATTGACCGCTAATGGTTCTGCAGCAATTGGCCAGTGGCCGATCATCGTTTACGCGTCCGTTGCGGGTAACGAGATTGCGAGCGAACCAGTAATGCTTGATGTTCAGGACAAGTTGTTTAATTTCACGTTTCCTAAAACATCTGCAGAGCTAAGCAGTGATTCTACGGTTCTAGTCGATGTTGAGGTGATGAGAGACTTTGAGGGAACTGCCGAAGTGGAACTCTTAGGGCTTCCTGCTGGTGTTGTTTGCGAGCAAACGAAGCAAGCTGTCACCAAAGACACTGAGCAGTTGGCTTACAAGGTTAAGATTGAGGAAGGAGCTCGGGTCGGTCAGCACAAGTCGATTGTTGCCCGTGCGACGGTGTCCAGTCCAGACGGTGAGATTCAGCAGACTCTCGGGACTGGGATTTTGCAAGTTGACAAACCCTTGCCTGCTCCAGTGATGAAGAAAGAAGAGCCGAAGAAAAAGGAGCCAGTGAAAGAAGCTCCTCCTAAGGAGGCTCCACCAAAGCCTCTGAGTCGGCTGGAACAACTTCGATTGCTGAAAAAACAGCAGTCTGAAAACTGATACGTAACCTAAGCTGTATTAATCAGAAGAGAATCGATATTTTGCTGAGTGGCTCTGTTTGTTGAGCAAGTAGAAAGCTTGGCAAGATATCAAACGCCCCATGAACTGAAGGTTCGAAATAGTCATGCGTCTGCAATCGCTAGTGCTACTTACATTGATCGCCTCATTGTTAACTTGCTCATTGCGTGCTGCTGAGCCTGAGCCAGCGAATACGGCAGTGGCGGCTAAGTCAACGCCACCTTCCGAGTCTGGGCTGCAGCTTTCTGCCTTTCCAGAAAGTATTGATTTAACGACTTCGCGAGATTACCAATCCTTCATCGCGTTGGTTAAGCGTCCCGATGATGTAACGCTCGACGTTACTGATAAGGCGAATTGGACGCTTGCGAATGAACAGTTTGGCCGAATTGAAGGAAATCAGTTGTTACCTGTTGCGGATGGTGAAACGGAATTGATTTGCGATTATGGTGGTCAGCAGATTCGTATACCAGTCAAGGTTTCCAGAAGTTCAGAAACACTGCCTCTATCCTTTGAAAAGGATATCGTACCAATCTTAACCCGTAGTGGTTGTAACACCGGTAGCTGTCACGGTGCGGCACGAGGTAAGGATGGTTTCATGATTAGTCTGTTCGGATACGATCCGAATGGCGATTATCACCGCGTCACTCGCGAAATAGGAATGCGACGGATTAACCTGGCTGTACCGCAAGAGAGTTTACTTCTCACCAAAGCCGTCGGACAAGTTCCTCACTCGGGTGGCAAGCTTTTTGGGCAGGATTCGGTCTATTACTCGATGATTCTGGAGTGGCTTCGTAACGGTGCAGTTGCCGATGCAACCGCTCCACCAAAGGTAGCATCCCTTGATATTTTCCCGCCTCAAGCAGTGATTGAAGGTAGGGACAGTACTCAGCGATTCATTGCGATTGCTCATTATGAGGACGGAACCACACGCGATGTTACCAATCTTTCTGCCTTCATGACGAATAATGAGACATCTGCTGCAATTGACCAAGATGGCTTGGTGACTGCGGGAGCACGTGGGGAAGCCTTTGTAATGGCGAGGTTTGAGACCAAAACAGAGGGTCGCCAAGTGCTCGTGCTGCCGAAAGATTTGCAGTACGAGGCACCTGAGATTACTGGTAACTACATTGATCAGTTAGTGGGAAAGAAGCTCAATCAATTACGTATTCTGCCAAGTGGACTGTGTACCGATGAAGAGTTCTTGAGACGAGTGACCATTGATATCACGGGACAACTTCCAACCGAAGACGAATATAGCACTTTCATGGGGGATACAGCTGAGGATAAGCGAGCTGCTCTCATTGAACGCCTATTGTCGCGCAAAGAGTTCAGTGAAATCTGGGCGATGAAGTTCGCGCAGCTCTTAATGATCAAGAGTTCGAACCAAGTCAGCTACAAGTCGGCATTTCTTTACAACCAATGGCTTACCGATAATTTTGCTAGAAACGTTCCATTGGATCAGATGGTTCGTGAGTTGTTGGGTGCAACCGGTGGTACCTTTAGCAACCCAGCAACCAACTATTATCAGATTGAGTTGGATACTCTCAAGCGGGCGGAGAACGTCGCTCAAGTCTTTATGGGTATTCGTACTCAGTGTGCTCAGTGCCACAATCATCCACTCGATCGATGGACAATGGATGATTACTATGGGTTTGCGGCGTTTTTCTGCCAGACCGGTACAAAGAACGCGGAGGACTATCGCGAGAAAATCGTTTACGACCGGCGTAGTGGAGAGGTTAAGCATCCCGTATCGGGTGCCACAATGGTGCCACAGTTCCTTGGTGGTAAACCCGTAGACACCAAGGGGCAGGATCGACGAGTGGTTATGGCCGAGTGGCTAACTAGCGCAGAGAATCCGTATTTCTCAACCAGTATTGCCAATCGCGTTTGGGCTCACTTTATGGGAGTCGGTACAGTCGACCCAGTGGATGATATTCGAGTCAGTAACCCTCCTACAAATCCAGAGCTTTTCCGAGAACTGGGCAATAAACTTGTTGAGTATAATTTCGATTTTCGACAACTTGTTCGCGACATCTGCAACAGTCAGGCATATCAGAGAAGTGCAACTCCGAATGAAAGTAATCGCTCCGACACTAGGAATTATGCTTATGCAGTGGTGCGCCGTATTCCTGCCGAAATGATGCTCGACTGCGTGAGTCAAGTTACCAATACCAATGAAAAGTTTCGTGGATTGCCACTTGGTGCTCGTGCTGTACAAATCGCAGACGGTCAAACCAGCACCTACTTCTTGGATACGTTTGGCCGAGCGCCACGGGAAACGGTATGTGACTGTGAAGCATCCACCGATCCGTCACTCTCTCAGGCGTTGCACTTGCTCAACGGAAGTTCGACCAACGGTAAGATTACCCAAGGCAAGGTTGTCGACGAGCTGCTGAAAGACTCCACTGCCGAACAGGGACTTGATCGGCTCTATATACGTTGTCTTTCTCGCTATCCAACCGAAGCGGAGAAGTCTGAACTACTTGCTGCGATTAACGCTTCTCCGAGTCCAAAAGAAGGCTTGGAAGATATTTTTTGGGCGATCCTGAATTCACGTGAGTTCGTATTCAATCACTAGGAAGCTGCAAGAAGCAATTTGCCACATTGGTAAAAATCCTTGATTGAAGGCTTTTTTTTCAACTCGGACACGGCTGTGACCTAGATTTTTCCGGCGGGTTCGTCCCGTTTGTGGAGATGGTTTATTTTGACACCTACCGTTGTAAGGCGAGTCAGAGTCCGCCTTACGGCCTGATATTGATGAGATTCACGATGCAGAGATTGATTCTAGCGATTGCATTCCTAGGCACATCCGTGACTTTTCTTTCGGCACAGGAAGGTGGCCAAACTCCGCCGGTGAATTTTGTTGAGCACGTCTTGCCCATCTTCAGGCAGCATTGTTTGCAGTGTCACAATGCCAACGATGCCGAAGCTGGTCTAGCGATCGACAGTTACGGCGCACTGATGGAAGGTGGTGGCAGCGGTGATGTGGTCTCATCGGGCGACGCGATGTCGAGTCGTCTGTTCCTGGTGATGACGCATGATGAAGAGCCAGCGATGCCCCCCAATCAAGATCCAATCCCGGCTGAGCAGTTGGATATTATCAAACGTTGGATTGAAGGAGGCTTATTGGAGAACAGTGGTAGTAAGGCGAAAAAACGAAAGGGTCCATCTCTTAGTTTTTCGATGTCGGAGGATGGAAAGCCCGAACAAATTATCATGCCGGAAAGTGTCTGGAGAGTTCCCGTTGTTTCTTCTCAACGCGCCGCTGCAGCTACTGCCATCGCTGCGAGTCCTTGGGCACCACTTGTTGCAGTTGCTGGTCAGAGACAGGTGTCGCTTTATCATACCGAGTCAAATGATTTACTCGGAGTGTTGCCATATCCCGAGGGAATACCACAGGTTCTTAGGTTTAACCGTGATGGCGGTTACTTGCTCGTGGCAGGTGGAACTCACTCCTCAATGGGTACTGCGTCTCTTTACGATATTAGGACAGGCTCGCGGCTAATGAGTGTCGGAGACGAGCTTGATGTTGTCTTTGGGGCAGACATTAACGATTCGATGACCAGAGTCGCACTTGGTGGTCCGCAGAAAATGGTGCGAATCTTTGATACCGATTCTGGCGAGGCTGTTTTTGAGCTGAAGAAGCATACCGACTGGGTTTACTGTGTGGACTACAGCCCAGACGGTGTTCTCGTTGCCTCGGGTGACCGGGCGGGCGGTCTGCATGTTTGGGAAGCTGAAACGGGTCGTCTCTATCTTGACCTCATCGGTCATAAAGGCGCTGTGCGATCATTGATTTGGCGTGCCGACTCGAATGTTCTTTTGAGCGCTAGTGAAGACGGTACCGTGAAGATGTGGGAAATGACTGCCGGAAATCAGTTGAAGAGTTTCAACGCACATTCGGGAGGAGTTACCGGAATCGCCATGGCTCAAGATGGCAAGATTGTGACTTCCGGAAAAGATAAGACGGTAAAAGTCTGGACTGCGGATGGCTCCGCAGTCGCCACAATGCCCGCCTTTGATGAGCCCGCACTTGAGGTTGCAATTACTCATGACAGCAGTCGCGTGATCGGCGGCGATTGGAATGGTCGTACTTTAATCTGGCAAATTGCGGATCCGAAGCTGGCCGCTGAGTTAAGTGCCAATCCACCCACACTGTCAGAGCAGGTAGCTCAACAAACGTCTCATTTGGGTGAGTTGGCCGACAAAAAAGCCAAGGTCTCGGAACAATACCAGGCCGGCAAACAACTTATTGCTACCTACCTGGAAAATCAGAAGACAATCGAAGAACAGATTTCACAGGCAAAGGTGGCAATGAAATCTGCTCAGGACGGCAAGATCTCGTCCGAGAATAAGATCAAATCAATTCAGTCGATGGTTGAGTCGACGCAGCAAAAGGTTAAAGAACTGCAACAAAAGGTTTCACAGCTTGATCAGCAGATGGCCTCAGTTGCCGCCAATCAAGCTTCTATTCAACAGCAAATGAACGAGGCTGCGAGTAGGAAAAAGGTTCAAGAAGAAGCTAGTGAAAAAATCAAGCAGTCCGTTAGTCAAAACGTGACTGAACAAGAGAAATTGAAAAACGGGATAGCAAGCGAATTTGCGATGTTGTCCAAGCAAGAGACTGAGCTGAGGGCAAAGCTGCAATTAGCAAAGGCCAAGTTAAACGATTTAAACGCAATCAAGGCCAAGCATACAGAAGAATTGCAAACCGGTAAGAAAGTTGTTGTGCAAGCTCAGCAACTTGTGGAACAGCAAATGAAACAGTTGCAGGAATATGCTTCTGAAAAAGCAGTGGTAGAGAAGTCTCGACAAGACACACTCGAAGCAATTTCAATGCTTACGCAAATGAGGGAACGTAACGATGCTGAGCGTGAATCCTTAAACGCGAAATTGCAAGCCGAAACAGATGAAGGTGCTCAGGCTGTCATCAGAACCCAATTGACAAAGCTTGAGCAAGTCGATTCTGAAACGACAAAGAAAATCGAGCAGGCTAATCTAACCTTAAAACAGGCGGAGGTTGGTGTGCAGAAAATAACAGAAACAATCAAATCCACCGAAGCAGCGAAGTTGCAACACGAGAAAGAGCTTTTATCCCATCAAGCCAAAGAAAAAATTGCAGAGACAAGTTTGAAGGAAGCCGCTAATGATGTTCAGTTGGCAGAAGCCGCGTACGCGAGTGTTGATAAAGAAAAGGCGGACTTCGACTCATTAATGTCGACGGCTCAGGCTAGAAAAAATGAAGTTGTGCTCCAAGTAGCTTCGCTTCTCTCTGAAAAGGGTAAGCTCGAAGATGCTTTGAAGACTTCCTTAGCATCGGTTGAAAGTGAGTCAAAAGGTTTGAATTCACTAATGCAAGAACTGTCGAAAATGACGACGGATTTGGACAGCATGAAAGCCACCAAAATGCAAATGACTCAACAGTTAGCGACAGAAAACATGAATTTATCTGCCATGAGTACCGAATTGCAGGAATTGCCAAAAGTCATCGAAGCCTTCAATAAGCAGATAGAAGGTTATCAGAATGCGATACCGAACTTTGAGGCGAAACTGGCTGATGCAGTCAAGGCAAGAGAGGAGTCCAGCAAGATGCTTGAAGCTGTACAACAAGAACTCATGGCCGCCGACGCGAGCGTTCAGGGTGCTTCAGCTAAATTGAGTGGGCTGCAAGATGAGTTGGTAAGGTTTGAGTCGACGTCATCGCGTCTTCAGGATGAAGCTAAGGAAGCATTTCAGAAAGCAGAAGATCACCGACAGAGTCAAAAGCCCCTCGAGGATGAGACTGGTGCTTTAGCGACTTCAATTTCAGAGCGGGATCAAAAAATCAAAACGGTAGCCGACGAAATCGCTCGAATTCAGATGGAGCTTAAAGGTTTAGAACAGATGCAGACTCAGGCCAAAGCATCTTATGATGAAGCTGTTAAGAAATTGGACGAATCAAACGCTGTGTATGTGGAACTAGAAGCAGCCGAACAAGAAACGCGTGAGAGACTGAAATTCTTTGAATCTGCTTACGGTATTTGATATCGAACACTCAGAGACTGCTTTCTATCTCGAAACAAGTTTCATGAATACCGCAATGTTAGGTGTTGAAAACACCTGATTTCTGAATGGATTGTAGGGGTTGTAGTTCATTTTTAAATTGGGCTGCCCGTCTGTCTTGGCTTTTCATTGGCAAGATAATGCCACCTGTTTAAACTGAGATCACGCTTACAACACTCCGGTGTATAGCGTTTGGTGAGACCAACTGATTAGCAATTTGAGATCTAAATCAGCTGATCAGATATAGTTCCAATCCAAGAAAAGCACCATGCGACGATCTTTGAATCCCGATCTGGATAGATTGACTGCGGTGGTTAGGCGGGTGGCTCGGATTTTTTCTTGTCGTGATGGTGCTATTGTCCAATTGCGCTGTCTCATCTCTAGCTTTGTAATATCGATTCTTTGTTTCGCTGGTGCTCTCTTTGCGCAACCACCTGGGACTCAGCCTCCTCAAGGACTGTTGGACGGAGCGAGAGAAGAGAAAGACAGCGGAGTACCGATACGAGCCTTCATGTTTTTGAGCGAGTCCGGCAATCCTGTGATGATGCCCTCCCTGACGTGGGAAGAGTTTGAAAGGTATTTGAGCCTTGATTCGGGGCTAGAAACAGCCCGACGCAAGTTCACTTATCAGTCACTTGAGCTGACAGGAATGGCGACTGGGCCTCGGGCAGAGCTTTCCGTACGCCTTAAATTGGCAATCGACTCTACTGAGGGCGGATGGGTCACCATTCCTATTAAGCTCGGTAACTTTCATCAGATTGAGCCAATTTCTTTCGAGCCTCCGGTCGAAGCTATCACTACCGTGACCTCGGACGGTCAGGGCTATCGGTTATTCGTGAAGCATGACAGTCGTGTCGAGATCGATTTGGTGATGCGAGTGTCAGCACGTGTTGATTTTGCCTCCAATTATCGAAGTCTTCGTTTTCAACTTCCAGATGTGCCCTCGAGAATTAATTTGATTGTCGAGCGAGATACGGCAAATGCTGAGGTGATCGGTCAAGGCGATGAAATCGTTGAGCTTGTAAATTCTAGTGATACTGAGACGGCGTTAAAAGTTGAGAGTAGCGGTGGAGACTACACACTTCGCTGGAGCCGTAGTACCGCAGCTGTTGAGCCAGCTCCTATTTATGAAGTAGAGAGTCGGACATCCATGCGTTGGAATTCGCCTCAGGATCAACCAACCGCTACAGTCAGGTTGAGTATTAATAACCTCCGAGGCTCAGTACAGCAGTTTAGCTTGCGTTTACCGCCAAATGCGATTCTGCTCGATTCACCAATCTTTACTGATACAGGTTTCGTTTTGGATGCTAGTCCGAGTGAGGCTAACTCGGAGCAAATGGTGAGTGAAATTACAATTCCAAATGATATGCGGCAACAAAGAGTCGATCTCACATTCGAGTACCAGCTGAAAAATCAAGAAGCTTCAAGTGAATCCCCGATGCAATTAATGGCACCTGATGTAATCGGAGCCTTACGTCATCGAGGTGAAGTTGAGATTATCACTCCAAGTGAGTACAGGCTTCGTTGGAAGTCGGCCCAATGGGTTCGCAACTTATTTGAAAACGCAGCCAATCAAGCCGGCACTGATCGAACTTATCGCTTTGGTTTTGAGCGTCCACAGTTCGTGTTGCCGGTATGGTTAAGTGAAAATCAAAGACAGTTACGAGTCAACACTCGGTCAGAACTTACGACGCGAGACCGCAACGCCACCCTTTGGATGCAAGTTGAGATTTCTGGAGAAACAGACGATGGGCTCCTTCGTTTTGATGATGCAGGCTGGGAGATCCGAATCGTTGAGTCTCAGTTGGGAACGCCTTTGCTCACCTTCGAAGAAGATCAATTCAGCGTGGTCGACCTTACAGCATTATCTAACGAAGAGGCTTCGCAACTAATCTTTCAGTTTCAGCGAGTTTTGCAGGTATCTCAAAACACCGCCCCCATATTTTTAACGCTGCCGCGGATTGTCATTCCCGAAAAAGAACAGGTGATCCGAGATTCCACTTTCAATCTGGTGAATGATGGCCGGATGGCGTTTGTTTTAGATCTTGAAGAATCACAGGGTTTGAATCGCACGGTCGCTCTAGATAGCAGCGGGAGCGCGAATTCAGAGATTAGATCCTATCGATTGATTGATGGTGAACAGGCCGCCATGATCGTCGGAAATCTCATCGAACAGCCTACAAGAATTACTTTGACGAGTGATCTGACCGTCGAACTGGATGGCGATCTGATGAGTACAACCTGTGACTGGGTTGTCTCCTCCTTGTTGGATCTAGAGGGAAGGTTGTCTCTGAGGATTCCGTTTGTCAATCCTTCGTCAAAACCACCGTCGGTTGTGGAGCGAGGCGAAAACGTAGAAAGCCTTTCTGTTAATGATTTAAAAGAGCTACCAGAAAATTTGAGCGTTACCGTTGACGATCTTCCAGCAAAACTGCAGTTCCTTGAAGGTGACCGGTACTTGCTGATATCTGATCGTCTGACCAGTGGTACGATGAAGGTGAGGTTTCGAAATCAAATTCCAATTGATCAAGCTAACTCAGAAAACGAGTTGCTGGCGATCTCTGTACCACGACCTGCTGTCGCTGATATGACCCTTAGAGGTCCAGTTGTGGTGAATTTGGTCGGGGATGAAACAAGAAGTCTGTCTTTTTTTGACAAGGGCGGTTTGCAGTCTCTCGAGCTTTCACAGATTCCAAAAGATTCTTTGCGATTAAGCATTAAGCCAAGAGAAGAGGAAGATACTGATCAAAAAATTGAACGGACAATTGTTCGCTCACTTATTGGATCAACCACGCGTTACGAACAGGTTTTAGCAAGGGTGAATGGAGGAGATTCTTACGAATTGAAGTTAACAGTGGATCCGACGCAGGTGTCTGTAAATGGATTTGTAGATGGCAAAGTTGTGCGTGTTAGGTTGAATGGTAATTCGCTAAGTGTTCCATTGGTCAACCAAGACAAATCGCAGTTGATAGATTTGCGCATCCGGTACCCTCAAGAACCCAATAACTTCGCGATCGAAGTTACCCCATTGGTGACCGTCAATGATCCTACATTGGGATCGTATTGGCAAATTATTGCTCCGCGAGACTCGCACGCCGTGTGGGCGTCATCCATGCTAGGTCGTGAAATGTCTTGGAGATATAACCGCTGGAATTTGTATCGAGATCCAATTTACGGTGATCAATCGTTACTGGATTTGGTGTCCGCGAGTATGAATTCAATGCCAAGCGGAAACAGGTACTTGTACCGTGGATTTGAACCACAAGCTTTTCGTGTGATATTAGTATCCCGAGTTGCATTATGGATGGCTGTTGGCTCATTCGTCATTCTATTATCGGTTGGCATTACCTGTTCACGTGTGTTTCGACATCCATTAGTGATGGTAACACTTCTAATGTTACTAGCCGGTATTTGCGTCTTGTCACCGGATGCGGTGATACTGGCGGGGCAGTACGGCTTGCTGGCTCTCGTTCTGCTGGTGGTGATGATTGCGGTAAAAGGCCTTCTAAAACCAAATTCTCGTCGACGATTGTTTTCTGATTCGGCAGGATCAAGACCGCGATCGTTCGGGTCAAAAATAGCCAAACCAAGTAGTTTGGTTCAGACACTTGAGTTGGTCATTGATGAAGAAGGTGTTTCAGGAGGTAAGGTCTCTTGATAGCTCAACGTAGGCGCTGCAAATTTAGCCGCGACCCACTGCATTGTCACTTAACCGGATACCGGTTTTTGTTGGTGTTTGCAGCGTTGATAATCCATTGTGTCTTACCCAGCAATCTAGATGCGCAAGAAGTTCAGCCATCTTTAAATACTCTCGACCGGTTCTTATTGCCCGATAACGAAGAAAGCGGTGGCCAAGACACTCCCCAAAAGGAATCTTCGCCGCTTGAGGTAGGCTTGGCACTTGAGAAAGGTAGTTCCGCTCACCATTTGCCATTGCCTATAAAAATGTCCGATGGCCGCGAGCTAAGGCCGATCGCACTCTACTCTTCTCAGATGGATGTTCTTGTATCAAAAGAATACATGCCTGTTTCGATTAATCAGTTTCGTGATGCTCTATTAAAACAAAGTTTTGAGAACGAGGAGTCTCTAACCAATCAAGTGATTGGATCTCAATTTGTTGTAGAGTTGCTCGATTCAAAATTAGTTTGTCGTCGAGGTTGGTTGGAACTCTCCAGACAATTAACCGGCAGTTCCACGGTAGGTTTGGGCCGGCAAGGCGTTAGCATTCGTTCAACCGAATTGGCTCCAAATTTCAGAGCTGAATCGAAATTGCCTAGGCTTCAGTTCGATGCAGAGGGCCGGGTTTTTGTGACCGTAGGTGATGAAATTTCGGTTCAAAATTCGGTTGATTATTTATGGACTGCTCAGGGAAAATTGATTGGGAACGCGATCGACTTTAAGTTGCGACTCCCTTTGGTGGAGAAATCCACATTCTTTGTCGCGATCCCAACAGGCCTGGAGCTTGTTGCTCAAAATGTAGTTGGTACCAAACTTAATGAATTTGATACGGAGCTAAGGCAACTCATCCAGAGTGACGATTGCGATTGGTACAAGATTGAAGCCGGTGGAGTTTCGGAAGTTAGCTTCCAAGTCATTGATAGCCGGCAGATTAATTCATCGTTTCCAATCGTGCGTCGATCTCAAATGAGATGCGACTTGCATCAAGGAGGTATCGATTGGACCAATCGAGTCGTTTTAGAGCGGAGGGGGATGGCAGACCCTCTCGAAATCTTAATCCAGTCGGATGAAATTCTCTCTGTGAAACTTGACGGTGAAAATGTCCCTTTTTCGTTGTTGAGTGAGTCGGATGGAAGAAAGAGATTACGCATCAAGGGTTTTGATCAAGAGAGTCGCAGGTCTTCGTTGAGTGCTACTCTATCAATACAAGGGTTTAAAAAAAATATTACCACCACTAAGCCAGTAGCTTTACCTCAAATTAATTTGCTCGACTGTGTCAACGCCACTACGGCTGAAGAAATATTGGTTTCAGTTTTGGATCCTTTTCAAATTGTGCAATGGAGGGTTCCAAATTCATGGGCCACAGTTGACGAGCAAGGAACAGAAACAGGAACTACTTCAATTAGTCTTGCCGGCCCGCTTCGTGAAAATCTGATCGCTGATTCGAATGCGGTAAAGATTCAAGATCAAGATTCGAGTACCTCACAAATAACTAACGTTGGGATACAAGAAGGTAACCACGAGAACGAGTTGGTAAGTGTTCTTCTTGCACTGAGACCCATTGAGGTTTCTACTGAAGTTGATCTTAGCTTAAATGTCGACGAAACGGCGATATTTGCAAAATCACGGATGGCAATCAATCTTGGTGAAAAAAAAGACCTGCCCATTACATTGCAGATCGAAAATGAATGGGACTTGAATACGGTTCGTTTTGAGTTTTCAGGTCGGCTTATCGCTGTTTCAGAAGGAACAGCCATAAATCGATCGATCGATTTATGGCCAGAATCACAAGACATCGATGGTGACCAGCTGGTGATCATTGCAGAAGGTAAGCGTGATTTGAAGCCTTCTCAGAACCAATTGGATATGCCGAGTACTTGGTTTGTTCGAACAGCAGCCAGTGGAGTGACGACTACCCTAGCTTCCGTGACGCCCGTTGCTGCGCTGACGTGGAGCGGTGAGACGGCATTGGCTCGTTCAAAAATTGACGAACCAAGCCTCGATAAAAGGCAAGAAAAGTTTTTCGACTCGGTAGGGTCACGTACCCTTTGGTTTGCACCCAAGGACGGAGAAATTCCTGCCGTGAAATTAGTGCGTCCGAGTGTGGCTTACAGCATTAAGTCACGTTTGTTCGTCACTTACGAGGAAGGTCAGGTAGTTGAAAATCTTATTTTTCAAATCGCATCCGAGAGTCAGTCGATTGGTAATCTTGTCGTGCGAACCGGGGCTGGTAATGAGTTGCCCGAATACCAATGGGCTTCGCAGAAAGAAGATGGGTCCGATGAAGTGCAAATCAATCGCGTATTCGTCAGCCCGATCAGTAATGGGGTTTCTCATGAGCTTGACCTGAAAGATCTGTCATTGGATGGGCGTCTCATTGTTGCTAAGAGACGTTTTCCAATCATGGGTCGCTATAACCTCTTACTGCCAACGTGTCTCGGGTCTACCAGTCAAGATGCTGAGGTTTTTCTCGATCCAGCGTTTGTTTTAGTCGGAAGAAGTGATGGCGTATCCGTTGTTCCTAACACGGATAATCTTGGAGCGGACTACTTTCAGATTGCGGGTAAGTCTTCTGCAAGTTCCTTTTTCAATCGTTGGATGCGGTTGCGATATGATCCGGTCAATCAACCATCCATTGAAATTTCGAGCGAAAAAAGACGTGATGCTGTTAACTTAGTTTGGAAGGAGAGAGTTAAGTGCGTGGCTTCAGTGAATGGAGCTGATCAGCTTCACGCAGAGTATCACCTACGGTCCAATACTAATTTGGAGATCAAAACTCCCGACGGTTGGGATCTGGTTTCCCATTCAGTTTCTCAAGATCAGACATATCAATTGGATTCGAAAGAGCGTCAGCTACATATCCCTCCAAGCTTCAGAGAAGAAATCGTACATGTTACGTGGGAACGAAAACACGATGCTGGGTTTTTGTATCGAACCTATGAAGTTCCCTCAATCGAACTCACTGGTGCTGTAGTCATTTCATCGCAATACCGCCTTATTCCGCGGCCGGATAGCTTCGTTGTTGATCAACTTTTTCCGATGTTTCAATTGAATCAGCAAGTTGTCAATTCACTCGTCGCGCCTCAATCCGAAGTTTTGCTTTGTCGGTATGAACACGTGTTAGCTTTTGGATGCCTCGGTGCGTTAACTTTGTGTGCAACCAGTTGTTGGATCGGCAGGCGATCGATTTTCTTGGCGTTTGTGTTTTTTGTAATAGCGTGTACAGCCAGTTTTTTTTGGACAGCATTCGCGATTGCTTATTTTGCGTGGATTGTTGTTCCCGTTGTGGTCGGTGTAATCTTTGCAATCACGACGAAACAGAAAGAGTTCTCAGGGCGGCGGCGGAGTGGTAATCAAACCGAAGAGACAAGTGGTCTACAGAGAAATTCAGACAGTGATTTCTCTTTTACTGATGCGGCAGGTAAAGTCTTTTTATTAGGCCTTGCGATTGCTGTGCTTGAGCAAACAGGATCAGCACAAGATTCGTCACCAATAGCGACCGAATTCAGTAATGCTCCGGTAAACGTTCTGGTGCCTGTCGATCGAGAAGGTGATCTCACTGGTGAAATGGTTTATATACCAAAAGACATCTACTCAACTTTATTCGCCGGCATGGAAAATGAAGTTGAAAACCCCGGAATGTTTTTATCGGCAAACTATCGAGTGTCGATTGCCAAAAATAATGATCTAGAGGCCGGCCAAATAGATTTTGAACGTGTCGAGGCCGATTATGTTATCGAATATGAAAGAAGCAACGCATCGGTATCCCTGACCTTGCCGCTTCTTTTTGACACTGTAAGACGGATAGAGCTATTGGGTGACGGCACTAGAATTTTGCCATTCGATCGCGACGGCCGATTTGTTCAATTATCCAACGTGGCATTGGATCCTGTATTTAAAATACGTGTCACATACAAGCCTGTTTTTACAACGCAAGACGCGTGGGAAAAACTTGAGTTGTCTATTCCAGCTATAGCAAATGCGAAAATTACGATTGAATCGACAACAGCCGTTTCAGCATTGCGGTTAGGGGGTGTGCAGGGTTGGTTGATCAAGGATCAGGCGAATCTGTCTAGCACTTGGGTAGATGATTTAGGGCCGACCAATTTGCTCCAACTGGATGCTCGTGCCGCCAGTGGTGGTCAACCCGATAAAGACGCAGCATTAGGGCGGCGTTATTGGATAAGAGCTGGTAAGAATAATGTTGTCATTGATTGTGAACTCGATGTGCCAGAGTTATTAGTCAGTGGAGAAAAATTTCAATTTGTCATACTCGACTCGAGAATGCCGAGGTTGATAGGTGATTCGTGGAAGCTAGTCAGTTCCGAGTTATACAGTCCATCGAGGCGATTAATAACACTGCAATCAGTAAACGGGCGTAGAGACCCTATTCGGATGGTTTGGTCTCAAGTAATAGAATGGAAGAAATCCGATGAAGATTTATTTGCAAAGATAAGCATTCCCGAAGCGATTGCGTCTGCAATGGGAGAGAATGCTGATCCTTGGATCGCTTTACAGTGCGAATCAGCTGTGCAATTTATGCCCGTCTCTAACGCAGAGAATGAACCACTGTCGGTTGACCAATTTGTGGCGGGATGGAATGGATATGTTGGATCAATTGATCGTGCCTTCGTACCCGTAGACGGGATACCAGAGGTGTCTTTGCGTTATAAGCCGAAAGTGGTAAATACCGTTGGAGGTAAGCAGATCTATCATGCACATTTTGAGCAAAATCGTCTTCGTGTGCATTATCAAGCCGACTTGGTGTCGAGTCTGTTTGAGCCAAACTACGCTCGACTTTTCGTCAGTGAAGATTTAGATATTCATCAAATTAGTGTTGGCGGTAGAGAACAACTGCTTAGTTCAAACTTGGTGGAGGGAGGAACAGAATATTTCATCCGATGCGAAGGCAGTGACATTCCAACGGTTGTTCAGGTTCTCGGTTCGTTCGCATTTAGCCCCAATCAGACTGTCGCGTTGCCAGACGTCGAATTGGTTTCAAGCAATACGGAATCAGAGAAGAAGTATTTGGTTACGCGGGACTATTCCTTGGCGGTAAGCGAAAAGCAAATGCACTTATTACCGTCCGATGTCTCGCGTAATGTTGAACCAGATTTAGAATTTCTGATACCGAGTGGTTCTAGGGTTGTGGACGCTTGGGTCCAAAAAAATCAGGTTTCCTCTCTGGAGAATCGTATCGTTTCTCGCGAGTTTTCTGTCGATGGAGGTCCTGATTTACGAAGGATTGATCAATTGCTCGTTTTGTCGCGCACCGAGCGAAGATGGATGATGCAAGCAGTCTTTCAGTTCTTGGATTCGTCGGCAGACACGCTGTGTATTGAGTTACCTTCTGAATGGTGTGAAGATATTGTTGTGGAGGGGGGTAGGCTTATCCAATCCCTGCCAGCAATAGACCCTAATAGAACTGTCATACAAATTGCCGTGGATATTGACTCCGTGACGGATGGGAAAATTGCCATTCAAAGTCGTATGACGTCCGGGGGAGTGAATCGCGTCGGTATTCCAAATGTGGTCATGCTCGATGTTGCAACAAGAAGCGTTTTTGCCGCGGTTCCCCGCTTAGTGGATGGCCGAGATACAGCCTGGCGCACGAGTTCTGTTGAAGTTGCCGCTCCGCCCGATCACTTAGTGGATGATATTCAATTTTCTGAATATCAAACGTATCGTGCGACAAATCAATCTTATCGTATTGATCTTATGCCGATCTCGCCCACTGAAACAAAGGCAATAGCTTTTTGCTCTGATGCTCATGTTTTTCATGACGATGAAACTTTACTGGTTCTGATGCATTGGGATGTCTACCCTGGAGACGATCAGGCACTTGCAGTCGATCTGCCCAAAGCGACAAACATCGTCGGTGCTTGGTGCAACGGTAAGGAAATTTCAGTGCAGATTGGGAAATCTGTAAATGGCTGGTCGGTAGATTTACCCTTTGCCTTGGATAATTATTCGCAAACGGTGCAGTTGTTGGTGCGGATAGATGTACAGAGAGATCTAACTAATTTCAGGTTACCAAGACTTGGTGATTTAGAAGCAAACACAAAGTGGTTGACGTTTTATGAAAGTGACACCGGTGCGTCAGTGGGACGCGATCTTTCGGTGTCAACGGTAAAAGCAAATCGACTGGTGGCTCTTGCAAATTCCGTGGTTGAATCGGTTGAAGCGGTAGGGAATTCAGGTCAGTTCAGTGAGGCCGATACGAACATTTGGTTATCGAGTTGGGTACAACGTTACTCGCTTCTTGTAAACAGCGCAGGTCTATGGGCTGAATGGATTGAGCAGCGGAATCATGAAAATGACAACACTTCTGATGATCCTATTCAAATTGAACTAGCTGATAGGCAGAGTTCGCTTTCGGATGAGAACGCAAGTTTTGTTTGGGATGATCTGAGCAAGCGTCTAACGGAAGCAATTAAGAAGTTGTCGGATCCTCAGCTAATCTCGCGCGGAACCATGTCAAGAAAAACGCTCTTTCCAATTGGTGGTTTTGAAGGTTATCGAATGGTAAGAGTTGTGAAATGTGAGGGGGATGAGTCTTCGGGTATCGTTAGAAAATTATTGCTTCGTAGGCAAGAGGTTGCGATTCCCGTTTATCCAGTCTTTGTATTTAGTTGCTTTGGCCTAATCGTGCTTTGGGCACAACGGAATCAAAATAAGGTGCGGCCCTTTCTTTGCGATTCACTGCATTGGCTAATCGCGCTCAGTATTATTTGCTGGATCGTTTTGCCAATTCCAGTGGCCGCAGGAATCAGTTTTCTGACCTTTATGTCGCCAGTTATCGCAAGCTCCAAATTGATCAACTCGATTGCTGCTTGGATTAAGTTATAAAAATAAATGTTTCCAATCTGATATATTGGAAGCGTTAGTTACGAGCACTCGCTGGGGACATGGTTTCATGAGAGTGATAGATCAGCTGAAACACAGAGTTCTCTTTTCCTGTTTCTTTTTTTTGGTTTCCACGTCGACTCATGTGGTCTCGGTATTTGCCGCGGAGGGTACGACGAAGGAAGCCATCGGGGACTTAAAGATAGAAGAGGGATTTAGTGTACGAGTAATAGCCTCGGAACCACTTATTTCTGATCCGGTTAGCTCCAGACTAGATATGCATGGCCGATTATGGGTCATTGAAATGGGTGATTACCCCTATCGTTCTTCGGATAACGATTTACCTAATGGGAATCTGAAGGTATTGCAAGATCTTGATAAGGATGGAATTTATGACGAGTCTATTTTATTTGCTGGTGGTTTAGATTTCCCAACCGGAGTTCAGCCCTATCGCAATGGGGCAATTGTGACACTAGCTGGCAAAATAGTTTTCATTGATGATCAGGATGGCGATCTCGTTGGCGATGAACAAGAAGTATGGTTTGACGGATTTGCACAGGAGAATCAGCAACTTCGAGCGAATCATCCAACCCTTGCTCCAAACGGACTGGTTTATGTTGCAAATGGGCTACGCGGTGGTCGTATTCAGGCTCAAAGCTCTCGTTTTCAGGTAAGCAGTGATGCGATTGAATTACGCGATGGCGATTTTTTCTTTGACCCAGAAGGAGGAGCGTGGGGAGTCGTCACTGGTAAAAGCCAATACGGATTAACCATCGATGACTTTGGACGCAGAATGGGATGCAGTAATAGAAATCCTGCAATGCAGGCGATTTTCGAAACCGATATGTTACAGAAAAATCCATTACTGACGCCACGTGATTTGGTGATGGATGTAGCGGTATCTGGGGAGCAGTCCGAGGTGCGTGCACGGGGCCTTGCTTGGACTACCAGTAATCTTCACAGTGGACAATTCAGTGCTGCTTGCGGAGTTTTTGCGCCAGGATGGTACGTAGGTGGAGAAGAGTATCTTTTCGTATGTGAACCCACTGCATACTTGGTTCAACGCCAGAACTTGAGAAGGGCTGGCAGCGTTTGGGCCTCCAATCGAGTAGGCACGAAGTACGACTTTCTGACGTCGACGAATGAGTTGTTTCGACCTGTTGATTTGACAGTCGGTGCTGGCCAGAGCATTCTTGTTACCGATATGGCTAGGTCCGTTATTGAGCACCCTGACTTCATGCCCCCTGAATTGAAAGATCGACCTGATCAACGCGATGGAGTTTTGCAAGGGCGCATCTGGCAGATTGTTCAAGGTGATGATTGGCCACTCCCTACACAAAAAATAACGCTTCAAAATGCATCAAATTGGCTGTGCTCTGCTTCCGCTTGGAAAAGAAATTGCGCCACACAGTTTTTTCTGGAAGAAGGTATTAAACATGTATCCGTGTGGGAACAGTTGATGGAAGACCCTACTATTGCTCCCTCGGGAAAAGCTAGGGCAGCCTACTTACTTTCTCGCTTTAACAGGATTCGTGAAAACCATATTCAGATTTTGATTCATGCGAATGATGAAAGGCTGCGAGTGCTGGGTTATCAAATAGCACGAGCGGTCGGAAATTTTCCAAAATCGCTACCCGAGATTAGTCGGGAAACAAGTTCTGCGGTGTTGCGCGAGCAAGCGATTACTCTGATTTTGAATGATGAAATCGATAGTTCGATACGTGTTGCTAGGCTTGCCGCAATTGCCGAAAGCAAATCGATCGATACTTACGGAAGACAAGTTATTAGTAGCGTCCCGAGACTAGACGTCGCCCAGATGATCAATAAGCTTGCCGATCAAAATAGCCCCGACATTGAAATATTGAAGATTCTCTATGAACGGCTGGCAATCGACGCTCCTGTGGATTCGTTGAGTTTATTAGCTCAGTTTTTTCACAAGGCCGAACTCTCGG
>JADHOA010000064.1 GCA_016779185.1 Rubripirellula sp. | reverse complement strand
ATTTGCACGGTAAGGGTATGGCGGATGGAGAACCCGTTGATATCGGTGACTTAGAGAGGCCGATTGAGCTTTGGCAGCCGACACCACTTGGCGGAAAGGTCGTGGCGGGCCTCGGTAATGCGATTGGAGTATCACCGTTTAATGAATTCGGTCGTCGCGTTTTGACCGTGCGTGGACCAGAGGGTCCCGTTCAAATCATTCAAGGGATCACTGAATTAAATTCTCGGTACGCTAAACTTTCAGCATTGAAGGGTAAGCCTTCGCTATCTTGGGATATGCGAGTAGCGACAAGCTCCATCGATTCAGCGACTCTCTCTAAGATCTTCGATCGCCGTATTGACTCGGCTGATTTGAATTCGCGGCTGGAAGCAGTTCGCTTTTATATCAACGCCGAGCGGTACGATGATGCCAAGCTTGCATTGAAAAAGATCATTCGAGATTTTCCCGAAGAGAAAGATTTGCCTGCACAAGTCATTACTTTGACTGAAAAGCAAGGAGATCAGTTGCTCGATGAGGCAAAGAATCGAATTGCTTCCGGGCAATATGCTTTGGCAGCAAATATCCTAAATAGTTTTCCTCTGGAAGCAGTTGGGCGGATCAAAAAATTGCAGGTTGAGGATGCTTTAGAGGAACTGCGAGCTAATGAACAGCTGAGTGAAACTGTATTGGCAAAGCTTTCTGAACAGATGTCAAAACTCCCCAATGCTCAGACTGAGGCCTTGAGTGGAGTGATTGCTGAGATGAAAGACAAGTTAAATGCAGACACGCTCCCGCGGTTCAGCGATTTTTTAAGACTTGGAGATTCTGATAACCTGCCGATTGATAATCGAATCGCACTTGGTATTGCAGGATGGTTGTTAGGTTCTGGTTCAGGAGAGCAGAATTTAAGTGTGGTGATCGCTTTGCTGCGAGTCAGAGAACTTGTTGTTGAATACCTTGGTGACACAGACACGGTGCGTCGACAGCAAATACTGGATGAGCTAAAGACGCTCGAGGGCGCGTTGCCAGAATACATTGATCGTATGCTTCCACTTTTGGAGCCAGCATTGGCTTGGTCTCAGGAGTCTGAAGATGCCCGGGTTCCGGGTATGTATCGCGTGGCAATGGAGGACGTTGATTATGTAGTTCAGCTACCCCCCGAGTACAACCCATTACGTCAATATCCGTGTTTAATTGCATTGCATGAGACTCGCTCAGTGCCTGATCGGCAAATTGATTGGTGGGCTGGTGAATACCGCGAAGACTTGAAGATGAGGTTAGGTCATGCATCGAGATCCGGATTCATCGTTATTGCTCCAGTTTGGTCCCGGGAAGGGCAGGTTTTATACGAGTACACTCCGCAAGAACACCAGAGAGTGCTGAAGGCCTTGCGGCACGCCATGCGGCGTAGTTCTATTGATTCAGACCGAATCTTCATTGCCGGGCATGGTGAAGGAGCAACTGCAGCATGGGATATCGCGTTAGCACATCCAGATCTATGGGCAGGTATGGTTTCTATTAGCGGGTCTCCCAGTAAAACGGTTCCCCATTATGAGGCCAATTCTCGATATATACCCATGTACCTTGTCATGGGCGAATTGGACCAAACCAAGGCAGACGGCGCAATTATCGATGACTACATGTCATTCAATCATGATGCAATGGTTGTCATGTATCGTGGTAACGGCCGTTCTTATTTCTATGATGAAATACAAAGAATATTCGAATGGATGCTTCTTCCTTCCCACACGCGACGGCCGATGCCGATCGATATTGAGACAGCAACGATTAGAGCGGGTGATCAATTCTTCTGGTGGTTAGAATTGCTCGATATGAAAGAGGGAGTTAGCGTTGATCCGATCCTCTGGGAGCAGGCAGATCGAATTCGAGCCGGCAAGATTTCTGCATCCATTGGTATTGATAATCAGATTCGTTTAAAGAGTGGACCGGCAGATCGTTTTCGGCTTCTTCTGCGCCCTCAGGATGGAATCGACTTAAACGAAGAGGTGATTGTTCGTTATGGTTCCGCTTCACCGAAGCGATGCTTCTATGATGGGGACCTGAAGGTGTTGCTTGAAGATGTTCGTCAACGAGCTGATCGGAAGCGAGCTTTTTGGATGACCGTGGATATTCCTTAGGTCGATGGATAGAGGCATTCGTACTACAGCGACCAAAGCTGTGGTACACTGCGCTGTTGTCGCTGCTGGGAGTGAATGCATTTGATCGACATGGTGTGAGATTTAAAAGCGATCTTGAAATTAAGGTATAAATGGAATGAAACGAAGAGATTTTTTGACTGTTCCAGCAGTGATGGCTAGTGTTTCATCTATTTCTTCTGTTGGGGTTGCAGACTCGCAAAATAAGAACCGAGCACGGCAGTCTGTTATGGGGTGGTGTTTTAAGCCGATGGAACCGGTTGACCTTGCGAAGCAAGCGAAGCGGATTGGCTTGGAAGCAATTGAAGGTATCCCTGCGTCTTCCTATCCTGAGGTTACGGCGCTGGGGCTTAAGATCTCTCTTGTCGGTAGCCACGGGTTTGCGACGGGACCGCTTAACCCAGAAAATCATGCAGAAGTCGAATCTAAGTTGAGAGAAAGTATTGATCTTGCTGTTCAATATGGAGCACCAAATGTGATCACTTTCACCGGCATGCATCAGAAGGGGATTTCAGATGAGGCAGCAAAAAATAATTGTTTAGATTGCTGGAAACGTGTAATTGGCTATGCGGAGAAGAAAAAGATTGGACTCGTTCTTGAGCATCTGAACAGTAAGGATGATTCGCATCCCATGAAAGGGCATCCAGGCTACTGGGGAGACGATTTGCATCGATGCGCCGATTTGGTGAACGCGATGGATTCGCCAAATTTTAAGCTCTTGTTTGATATGTACCACGTGCAAATCATGCACGGGGATTTAATTCGAAATATAAAAAAATACCACTCGATCGTTGGTCACTATCATACCGCCGGAAACCCTGGACGCGGTGAATTAGACGACACACAAGAAATCAATTATCCGCCAGTCATTCGCGCTATTCTTGAAACAGGATACCAGGGTTTCATTGCTCAAGAGTTTATTCCTACATCAGATGATCCTATCCGATCCCTGAAGGAAGCTTACGAGGTTTGTAACGTCTAGAAACTCATTTTCAACATTTGCCGTGAATGCAGTGTGTTGGGTTAGAGTCGCTATGCGAGGCGTTGTCCTCTGTAGGAGAGTTCAAGACGTTTGCCTTTTTGGACAATCACTGTTATTTCGGGAGTGGGCGAATTGCTCGCCGAGAGCGTGCGATTTGGCGCGAGGTTCGTTTTCTCAATGGAATCCGCCAGTAGGGGCTTAAATACAGGCTGATTATGTTTATTGGAGAACACGGGCAGTATTAGCTTTTCGGGCATCTATACTCTTAGAAATCCTTTGATCCTAGGTGCCAAAGCATGAACGCCGCAGTAACTCCCGACTTGCCAACAAATTTTCAACTCCTGCTTGACTCAGGGTGGAAGTCCAAAACCGTCAAGCAGGAGATGAAATCCAATTTGATTTCAATGCTTGAGAAATCTTCAGAAGTGTTTCCTGGAATCGTTGGTTATGAAAACACCGTCATTCCAGAAATAAATCTGGCAATTCTTGCTGAGCACGACATGTTGTTTCTCGGTGAAAAAGGTCAAGCCAAGAGTCGCATGATGAGATTACTCGTCAATCTCTTGGATGAATGGATTCCCTATGTCGATCATGTGGATTTGCCAGTTCATGAAGATCCTATCCGACCTATTACGTCCTTGGGAAAACGAATCATTTCGGAGACTGATCCGAGTGATATACCGATTGCATGGTGGCATCGTGATCAACGCTACGCAGAGCGTTTGGGTCCGGGGACAAAATTTGCGGACATCGTCGGAGAGATTGATCCCGGCAAGTTGACGAGCGGGATTAGCCTCGGATCAGAAGAGGCGTTAGCTTTTGGTTTGATACCCCGAATGCATCGCGGCATCTTTGCGATGAATGAATTACCTGAGCTGGATGATCTAGTACAAGTAGGGCTTTTCAATATTCTCGAAGAGAGAGATGTGCAAATTCGGGGCTACCCAATTCAGTTCGATTTGGATATTGCGATTTTGTTTTCTGCAAATCCTGCTACCTACAATCGAAGCGGGAAGGTTATACCGCAACTCAAGGATCGGATTGGATCCATCATCAAGACACATTATCCAGAAGATCGACAAATTGGGATCGAAATTATTCAGCAAGAAGTTGGTGAGGATCTAAGTGGTAATTACCCAGTTCACGTTCCTCATTTCATGTATCAAGTGATGGAAGAGATCACGGTGCAGGCGAGGAAGAGTAAATACATTGACCATGCGTCGGGTGTTTCGGCCAGATTTTCACTTGCTAATTTTCGCACTGTCGTCGCATCAGCTAGAAGGCGATCCATTCTGCATCAGGAGACTCCTGCCGTTCCAAGAATTAGCGATTTAGGTCATCTCTATTCCAGCGCTGTCGGGAAATTGGAGTTAGACATGATGGGAACACATCAAATGAGCGAAAAGCAGGTCCTCGACGCTGTGATTGCCGAAGCAATACGCGTGGTCTTTGAAGAATATGTCGATGAGCACGGACTTGGTGCGATTTCAGAAATCTTCAGCAAAGGTTATCGAGTTGAAGTGGGAGACCTTCTCCCAAGTTCGGCTTATGCGGAGCGATTAGAACGCATTCCGGATGCATGGAAACTCGCTTTCGAGGTAAATGCTGGCGAGAACGAAGCGATTCGAGCGAGTTGCGTTGAGTTTGTTTTAGCCGGTTTGTATTGCACCGACAGAATCAGTCGAAGTCAGAGACACGGAAAAATCGAATATGAAATCTAATCACGATAAAAACCGTGGGTTTGGCGGTGTCATTCATTCCTACCAGAAATATGATCCTATTTCTTACCCTCCTCCAAATCAGCCACCGGCCGATCTCGTCTCGCCGGCGTTTGAACAGGCACTCTGGTACGGCGATTTTCAAAGTCTGTCGGATGAGGATCTCGCAAGGGCCGTGAGGCTCGATCCCAGCCAAGTTGCAGGATTGGGGCCTAGTCTTGATGCACTTCGTGCGATTTTGGAAGAACGAAAGCAAAGAATTTTAAATACGTACGAAGTAAAGAGTGTTCAGAAAAAAGCCAAGATTAGTTACCAAGAAGCGGCTAGAAAATTAAAGGTACCAAAGAAACAAGAGAAGTTATTTCGGAAAGCTGTCACCCAAGAACAACCATACTTGCTTGAACGACTTTGGTATCACGTTGGTGATGACCAAAGCAATTTAGCAAATGGATTGTTGCGGGTTTTAAAATGCATGAGTGAGAAGCATCAAATTGAGCAACTTGAAAGTGACTATGAGTTTTTAGGCAGGGAATCGCTTAAGATTGACGAAGCGATCGCGATCAAGGAGGAACTTGAAAATATTGACGCGCTTCTTAAGCAATTAGCGGAGGCACGAGAAACAGCCCAAATTGGATTGATCGACCTTGAATCGCTTGCAGATTACGTACAGCCAAGCGACCTCAGCCAACTCGAAGAGATGAGGCGGCAGGTGGAAAGCATTTTGCGGGACCAAGCTGAACGTCAAGGTCTGGAGAAAGAGAAAGGAGCTGGTGGGGGTTATCGCTTAACTCCTCAGGCATACAAAATCTTTCAGGGTAAATTGTTGGAGAGACTGTTTAGTCAATTGAGTCCCTCGAAGCACGGCAGGCACGATGTTAATTTGACCGGCGAGGGATCGGTAGAGTTGCAAAGTACCTCTCCTTACGAATTCGGAGATAGTCTCGCTCACCTGGACTTGACTCAGAGTGTAATCAATTCGCTTATACGCCAAGGCGGTGAGCGACCGTTGAACTTTGTTAGTTCCGATATGGAGGTCTATCAGACTCGACACCAGCCTAAATGTGCGACATGCGTCATCATGGACATGAGTGGCTCAATGAGGTACGACGGTCAATATGTCAACGTGAAAAGGATGGCATTGGCATTACAGGGACTAATACAAAGTGAATATCCCGGAGACTTTCTTCGTTTCATCGAAATGTATACGTTTGCAAAGTTATGTGCTCCGGGGGAGATCATTCAGTTAATGCCAAAACCTGTGACGATTCATGATCCGTGGGTGCAGCTTTGGGCTGATATGAGTGATCCTGAGATCAGCGAACAACAGATTCATCCGCACTTCACTAACATTCAGCATTCCCTGCAGCTTGCTCGTAAGCAACTGATGAATAGTGATACGAGTAATCGACAAGTGGTTTTAATAACCGATGGGTTGCCAACTGCTCATTTTGAAGAAGAAAAGCTATTTATGCTCTATCCTCCTGACCCTCGCACTGAAATGGCGACGATGAGAGAGGCTGCCATGCTTCAAAAAGAAGGAATCACGATCAACATTTTTTTGGTGCCAAGTTGGTCGCAAAGCCAAGAAGATATACGCTTTGCACAGCGTTTGGCACAGAGTACGGGTGGTCGAGTCGCTTTCACAAGTGGTAAGGACTTAGATCGATTTGTTCTTTGGGATTACGTACAAAACCGTCGCGAGATAATCGCGTAATCGAATTTCGAGTTGCGATCAATATTGTCGCTGAACCAACATCGGTGAAATTTCAAGCACCGTGATTGTAGTCAATAATTAGTTTTTCAAGTCGCCCAGTAATAAGTCGCTCTCGAGCAGATGGCAGTAGGAGTCATAACGCCTGGAATCTATTTTTCCATCTGCGACCGCATCCTTGATGGCGCACTGATCTTCATTGAGATGTAAGCAATCGGTGTATCTGCAGCTGTTCACAAAAGGTCTTAGATCGGGCATCAGCCCAGCCACTTCATTGGCTTGGATGTCCCAAAGTTGGAACTGACGGATACCTGGTGTATCGAAAACCGCTCCGCCAGATTGAAGTGGTATGAGTTGGGCCGCGGTAGTTGTGTGACGCCCTTTTTCGTTATCTTGGCTAACCGATGCAACGGCTAAGCCAAGTCCGGGTTCAATCGCATTGAGTAGACTGCTTTTCCCCACTCCGCTTTGTCCAGCAAGTGCTGTTTGTTTATTATGCAATAACGCTTTCAGATATTCGATGTTCAGATTTCGTTCCGCTGATGTCAGCAATACGCGATAGCCTAGGCTGGCATAAACTCCGACGAGTTGCTGTAGCGACGTAGGATTTACCAAGTCGGTTTTATTAATGACCACAACCGGTTTCACGCCACAGTGCTCTGCTGTTAACAGAAAACGATCAATCAAAGCCGGTTTGATTCCAGGCTCTGCAGCGCTGGCAATGATCAGCAGGTAGTCCACGTTGGCGACAAGAATATGTTGTTGGCCTCGGCTAGTGCGACTGATGATACCTTGTCTTGGTGCGACACTCTCGATCATTCCATCACGCGATGTAGCAGCTCTGAGGCGAACATGATCACCAGCAACGACGGCGCTTCGTTGGTCGATGTTTAGCGATTTAAGAACCTGTCTTAGTGCGCATTCATAGATCACACCATCTTCGCCTAGGACACGACTCTTCAATCCATGTACGCTAATGACACGACCTGTGATGTAGTCCGGTAGATGGCTTGCATTATCCCCTGATAAATCTACGTAGGTGCGTTTTCGGGTCAATTCGCCTTTGCCACTGACCCTTTCACTGAGGTCCACATCTGCCAAGGTTTCTTGATCACCTGCGTGAAAGTCACGAGTGAAGTCACTTTGCCGCACTCGATCTTGGTGCTTTTTCTTAAAAGACGCTCGATTTTTCTGACGCTTGTTCTTTGCCATGGGGTGTAGCGATTCACGAGCGAGTTGCCCCGATCGGTCAATTTTTCGCAGCTGATCCAAGTTAAACGATCTATGAATCCGACTGAGTGTCCGACTCGGGTACTTCAATCTCCGAATCGGTAGGCGATTCTTTGGCCGTCTCTTCGTTCGCGGGCTCGCTAGATATAGCTCGCGTTCGTGATTGGATTGAAGGTCCAATCAAATCGGTAAGCTCTTTTTCTCCGAGTTCTTCATGCTCTAAGAGAGCTTTCGTGATTTTTTCTAATTCGACTCGGTGTTCCCGTAGGAGTTGTTCCGATTTCTGGTCTGCCTCAAGAAGTAGTCTTGCTACCTCCTCATCAATGAGCTCTTGAGTGTGTTCACTGAACTGACGAGTCTGATGGATTTCTCTTCCCAGAAACGGATCTTCGTCGCTTGTTTTGTAGCTGACGGGACCTATTTTTTGGCTCATTCCCCAATGAGTTACCATTTTTCTCGCGATACTTGTGGCCCTTTCGAGGTCGTTTTCTGCACCAACGCAAGTTTCGTTATAGATAATTTTCTCTGCAGCCCGTCCGCCCAGCAAAACGATCAACTGGTGGTCCAGTTCTCTTCTGCTGATACTGAGTCGATCCTCATTTGGCACGTATTGAGTTACACCTAACGCGCGCCCGCGAGGGATGATGGTGACTTTGTGTACGGTATGTGCTCCGTCTAGATGCCAAGCCGTGAGAGTGTGGCCGGCTTCGTGATACGCAGTTTTCTCTTTCTCGCTGTCTTTTAAAACCTCTTCTCGCTTAGCGCCCATCAGGATTTTGTCACGAGCGTAGTCAAAGTCGCTCATTGAAACGATTTTTTTATCCTGTCGCGCGGCCCAAAGAGCAGCCTCGTTAACCATATTACGGATATCTGCACCGGTGAGACCCACGGTGCCTGCAGCGAGTCTCCGCAGTTCAACATCTTCCGCCAATGGCACATCACGCACGTGAACCTTAAAAATAGCTTCGCGACCATTCATGGTGGGACGACCGACAGTAATGTGTCGATCAAAACGACCGGGGCGTAGTAACGCCGGGTCTAGAACATCGGGGCGATTGGTTGCAGCCACAACAATCACCGCCTGATTAGCTGCAAAGCCGTCCATCTCACCAAGGATTTGGTTGAGTGTTTGCTCTCTTTCATCATGCCCACCCCCAAGTCCGGCGCCACGTTGGCGACCAACCGCATCGATCTCGTCGATAAAAATGATCGCCGGGCTGCTGTCTTTGGCGGTCTTGAAAAGATCCCTCACACGGCTTGCACCGACACCGACGAACATTTGAATAAACTCACTGCCGTTCACGGAAAAGAAAGGTACTCCCGCCTCTCCCGCAACAGCGCGAGCAAGTAACGTCTTTCCGGTTCCAGGAGGGCCATTCAACAGCACTCCTTTCGGAACACGTCCACCGAGCTTTTGGAATTTTTCGGGTGTTTTCAAAAACTCAACAATTTCTTGGAGGTCCGCTTTTACGCCCTCTAAGCCTGCGACATCTTTGAACGTCACCATCTTCTCACTGGCTTCAAAACGTTTTGCAGGACTTTTGCTGAAACCGGACAGAAAACCACCGCCCATGATGTCGCTTCTGGTGCGTCTAAGCATCATGAACAAAAAGAATAAGATACCTAAAGGAAGTCCTACCAAAGCGATGAAATAAATCACTTGTTGGGTGTTATCGGGTTCTAGGTAGTTGAAGCGGACGTTCTGCGCTTTCAGTTGAGCCTCTAGTTGCGTTACCCACCCAGAATCGGTCGGACGATTGAAAACGAATTTGTCCAAGTATTGATTCGTCGAATCCTCTTTTGCCTTGCTGTTGCGAGCTAGTTCGGATGAATCGGTCTTTTCCCAATTGGGAATGTCTGGCCTCGTAACAAATTTTCCATAGACACGACGCTCAGAGATCCCAACCTCTTCGACGTTGCCTCTACTCAGTTCTGACTGAAAAAAACTAGCTGAGATTAGGGATCGTTCTTCGCCACGATTGTAGAAGAGCAAGACAACGAGTGCTGCGAGAATGATCGCGATGAAAAGCGAATTGTTGCCTCGCCTATTGTCCTGCTGCTCGGGGGGATTAGCCTCGCGTTGATCTGTCTTCTTTTCCATTTCCTGCCTTCGGGCGGTTTCGATACTTGGGCGATTCAGCGAACGAAGTTGATGCGTCTCAGTTGGCTGCCGACTCGTTTGTCCCACTTCCACGGTATTGTAGTGGGTAAGTGGTAAAGTGACTAACCGAGTCGACCTTTAGTTTTTGAATCAGTTTGGAAAAATATCCCTATTTCCTTTATCGCTCATGGCAAATGCATTGTTCCGGAAATCGCGGTGATTTTCGTGTTATCACGATTGGTTTGGTGAACGTTTTTTGCTTTGAAAAACCCTAACGCTTCATTTTCCGGCCATGACAACTCGATGTTGAACCGAAAAAAATGAAAAAATGTCACTTGGCAGGCCAGCGCAATGGGCACGAATGTCAAAGAAGTTCGTTTTCAGCATGAATTGGCAAGTCTTTCAAACAGAAAGAACAGAGGGAATCAAGTCTGTGATTTTGGTTCGATTGATTTAAACGACGGGCGGTGATAGAGGGAAGGTGATAGAGATTGGCACTTGCCTTCGTGCCTGCTGAGCATGAAGGGAAGGCTTGGCTGTTTTGAGTTAAAAGCCGCTCTCTTTCGCTTGTCGTAAATGATTTTCCAATTCTTCGGAAGTGAATTTGCGGATCACGATTATCTCGCTGGCAGTAAAACCAGCTTCAACAAGCCTCCATGTCCAGTAGGATTCCGATCCTACCCACGATTGGTCGGCAATGATCGGTGGTGGGGACGTGCTTGTCTTTCCACCAGTATTTTCCATGTCTGGCTTTTTGGGAGGATTGGCATCGACTCCTCTAAGTTCTGTATCGAGGCCCAAAGAATTAGAAGGCCTTTGACGCAAATTTCGTTCTGCATTTTCTATTGATTCGGAAAATGACACTTGGGTTAAAACGCCAGTCGATTGTTCTTTGGTTTTAAACGCGGATTGAATTACGTGAATAATGTCTTCTGCAAATTGCGCTATGGTGGCGTCACCAATTCCCTTTATCGACTTCAATGCTTGTGTTGACTGAGGTTGTTCCACGGCAATTGTTTCCAGGGTTGCATTGGTGAGTACCCGAAAAGCGGGAATCCCAAGGGCAGCTGACGTTTTTCTTCTCCAGCGTTTCAGGGCATCTATCAAATCTTGATCGATGGCAGTGTTAGACGGGGATTCAGAGATTATTGAAGTTGTTTGAGCCAAGGCTTGATTTTTGCTCTCTCTCCCCTGCTCTGCTTCGAGAGGTTCAATTTTTTTTGTTGTAGCAATTAGCTTTTTTGCAAGTGCGGTGTCGAGCGAAAATCCGCTGGGTAGATCTGTTCGCCCATGCATAATATCCCGACCCAGTTCAGTCATGTGGATCGTTGGTCTGCGTTGTTCGATTTCTTGTTGTACAACGAGACCAAACTCGCTTAACCGATCCATGATCACCGCGACTTCGGAGTGCTTCATCCCTGAAAGAAGTCCATAAGTACTTAATTGATGAAGCTTCCACTGGGAAAGTTTTTTGTTCTTCGATCCGCATAGCATTTGCGCGACCATGTTTTTCCCGAAACGCCCATGCATACGGGTTACGCCACTCATCACAATTTGTAGCCCACGAACAAAGTAGTGATCTCGGTCAAGTGCAATGGCTTGTTTCTTGTGGTTTGGATCAGAAGCGACTGGTGAGCAACGATCACATCGGTCGCACTCTTGCGGATCTTCCTCGCCAAAGTATTGCAGGATCGTTTTCTGTCGACATTTCGTATTTCTTGCAAACTGAATGACTGATTCAAGTTTTTCGTATTCACCAGTTTTGCGAATGCTCAACTGTTCAAAATCAATTTCTAGTTGATCGAAAGTTTTTGTGCGATCCAGAAAGTGAATGCCGCGTCCACGAAAAGGTGGTACGTAGTCAAATGCTCTTAACTTGCAGAGCTCTCGTAAGGATCGGCTCAATTGGGCTTTTTCAACATTTGCATTCTTGGCTAGCCAGTTCGGCGTAACGTATACATCTTCACCTCGTCGATTACCCACGATTAATTCAACCGCTTGAAGTACTTTTCTGCGAATTTTTGCTTCAACGGGTACGAGGTCAAGAAGAGTTGGTAATTCAGAGTCGATTCTAAGAACCGCTTGATTCGAGCTGCTGTCTAGTCTTTTTAAGACACCTGTTTTGGCAATCAACTGTTCTGCTGTGCTAATCGCTTCGCTACTGTCTTTGGTGCCAATGAGTTCTCGAACCTCCTCAAGAGTCAATTCGATAGGATCCTCGACTCGTGATTGGAGGAAATTGTAAACTTGATGCACAGTGTCTCGAGATGGATAGCGGTTTTCAATGAAGAACTCTTGGATGTATCGGTCGCTGTAGGAGAATAGCAAAAGGCATTCGCTTGGCTTACCGTCTCGTCCAGCTCTTCCCGCTTCTTGATAGTAGGCTTCTAAGCTTCCAGGCATGTTATAGTGAACGACGAAACGAATATCAGATTTATCGATTCCCATTCCGAAAGCATTCGTAGCGACAATTGCCGATAAATCACCTCCCATGAATCTTTCTTGAGTCTGCTGTCTAGAGATGGAGTCAAGTCCGGCATGGTAAACTCCGACTTTGATGTCCATTGCTTGGCTGATGGACTCGGCTAGTTCCTCACACCGTTTACGAGTCGCGGCATAAATGATTCCTGATCCAGATTGAGTCGCAAGGTACTGATGAAGCGAATCGTTCTTGTCTTTTTCCGAACTACAATGCTTTACCGTGAATCGCAAGTTGTCCCGGCTGAAGCCCGTCACAAATATATCGGGGTTGCGTAGGTGAAGTAATTCAGAAATATCATTACGGACTGCAGGCGTTGCAGTAGCCGTCAATGCAATCGTTTGAACTTTATTCAAGTAGCGATTTCGGAATTGTCCTAGCCTTGCGTAGTCCGGTCGAAAATCGTGTCCCCATTCGCTGACGCAGTGTGCTTCATCGACAGCCAGCAAGTCGACGGTGCATTGATTGATGGTATCGATAAAGCGACCGTTTCGTAGTCGTTCGGGTGCAACATAGACGAGATCAAGCGAATTGGCTCGCATCTTTTGCATGACATCAGCTTGCTCGCTTGTGGTAAGACTGCTGTTAATCAGTTCCGCACGGATTCCGAGGCTTTTAAGGGTATCAACTTGGTCCTTCATTAACGCAATGAGTGGGGAAATGACGATTGTTAAGCCAGGTCGAACCAGGCTTGGAAGTTGATAGCAGAGGCTTTTTCCTCCACCTGTAGGCATCACACACATGACGTCTTTGCCATCAAGCACGGCCTCAATGACTTCTTCTTGTCCTGGGCGAAACGCATTAAGGCCGAGTCGAGAGAGGGCTGCTGTTGAGGCTGTTTTTTCAGCCATAAAGTTGCGGTCCAAAAAAATCGAGTGTGCGGATTCGCGGATTGGTGAGGTCACCAATTTTTTCATTGATCAATCGAGTATAGACTTTGTTGGCGTCACGCCAAAGTCACGCAGCGTGTTCTAGTGCTTATGTCTTTGCTTATTACGATCCCGAGGTAGATTGAATGCGCGCGGTGTCACTATTTGGGTCAGAGGTCAAGTTTCAGCAGGTGGTACCTGAGCCCACCGCTGGGAACGGTGAGGTGCTTGTTGATGTTCTTTTAGCTGGCATCTGCGAGACGGATTTGCAGTTACGCAACGGTTACATGAGGTTCTCGGGAATCATCGGTCACGAGTTTGTTGGGGTGGCTCGTTCAGGTCGCTTTATGGGAAAACGCGTGGTTGGCGAAATCAAC
Organism: Rubripirellula sp.; assembly: GCA_016779185.1. Taxonomy (GTDB): domain Bacteria; phylum Planctomycetota; class Planctomycetia; order Pirellulales; family Pirellulaceae; genus Rubripirellula. The sequence continues at coordinate 1,400 of JADHOA010000064.1, read as the reverse complement.
TGTTCATGTCAACGATGCGATTGGTGTCATCGAGGCGCATCCAACCATTGTCCATCGAGGTCAGTCATCGGGATACTAAATCGAGACGGTGTTTTTGCGGATACAGTTGCAATTCCCGAGCGTAATCTGCACGTTGTTCCCGATTCAGTTTCTAATGATTTCGCTGTGTTCGCCGAGCCTTTGGCCGCAGCATTACAAATTCATCGACAGGTTGATTTGAGAAAAAAGCGAGTCGCGGTTCTGGGAGATGGTCGTCTCGGAATGCTGTGCGCTCAGTCGGCTCGTTTAATCACGGACGAGGTGCTGGTGGTTGGAAAGCATTCGATGAAGCTTGAGCGTTTCATCAAGTTAGGTTTTTCTACCCAATTACTTGGGGAGTTAACGCATCAGCCTTCGTTCGATGTCGTGATCGACTGCACTGGTTCTCCAACAGGTCTTGAGACAGCCTGTGCGATTGTGCAGCCACTCGGATTTGTGATTTTGAAGACAACGGTAGCGAGGGAACATTCAATGTCTCTTGCTCCGCTTGTGATTAATGAAGTTACCGTAGTTGGATCTCGTTGCGGACCATTTGCAGAGGCACTATCTGCTTTGGAGTCGAATGCGATAGACCTTGATGGACTAATCAGTCACCGATTTGCGATTGATCAAGCGGTTGAAGCGATGCAAACCGCTGCTAGCCACGAAGCGTTAAAAGTGGTCTTCGATTTATCGAGGTAGTTGAAAGCGTTAGACGGCCTTTCACCTGTTTACTTTGTCGTGTTAAGTTGCTGTATCACTCGCTGCACAATCTGTTCGATCGTGTCGGGTGGAAGAATTTTTCCCTGTTCACAATCAGCTACTTCAGAAACGAGTAGATCGATTTCTCTTTGTGTGCGAGCAACCGTTTGACGTTGGGCATCAGAAAGTGGTACACGACCTGGGCCTAGGTCCCATCCGCGAGATCTCGCACCAGCACGGAACCCCTCTGGGAACTCGCCTAGTGAAATCATCGCATCAAATAGAGGAATTAGCTGATATTGCAATCGCATTGCTTCATCAAGATTGCCTTTCAATACATTTCGGTAGATCGCACCGGTTAGTTCAGGGACAACTCCGCTGGTCGCATTGGTTCCACCATCCGCTCCAGCCAGTAGCATGGGGGCTAGCGAGGCATCCCAACCGGTCAGGAAAGTAAAGTCATCTCTCATCGGTCGAATGGCGGAGATCATCCGCATCATGTTCGGTAGATCACCACTGCTGTCTTTGATTCCTACGACTCGAGGAAATTCCGACGCCAAACGCACAACCGTACTTACATCAATCGGTGATGCAAAGAGAGGAATGTTGTAGAGAGTCACGTCAACCTGCACGTTTTCCGCAATCTCTCTGAAGTAAGCGTAAACACCCTCGCTGCTCAG
>JADHOA010000063.1 GCA_016779185.1 Rubripirellula sp. | reverse complement strand
AACGGGGCGATGGAGTCAGGACGCTATGGAGCGGAGGAGATTCTCAACTCGCTTTAGAGCCGTGTCCTAAGAAAATACATTAGTCCTTGATAATCCTAGGGACTGGCACCAAGTTGGGTCGAGGCTTGTCAGACGCTGGTCCCGAGGTAATCGCTCAAGTGAATACAATAGCCCCATTGTTCGGTTCGCATGCCATTGAATCTCACTCGCGAGGCGGTTTGCTTGGTTCGCAGCATGACTTCGCGAAGCGTAACCTGAATTGGAAGTCGATTCAACTTCATCCCAGAGGTGATCAAACCAAGAATCAATCGCGATGCCGGAGGCGCCCAATGCAATGAGTTTTGCCGCGTCGTCGGCGTCAATGGATCCGGGCGAAACCCACAGTACGACCTTCTGACCTCCCAGCTGATCCATCATCTTTCGAGTTTGCATCACGAATTTTGCAAGCTCTAACCCATCAGACACAATGCATTCTAATTGCAGGATGATCCCATCCGGTTCCGCATTGAGAATTCCAGGTAGGTCATCTTCGAGGTGAAATGGGTCAACGGTAATAAAAATAGCTGCCCCTTTTGAAAGGGTTCTAAGCTGGGAGGATTTATTGACCAGATGATTCAGATTTGGCACGTCTGGTGGAAAGGTTGCTGAGGGTACCCAGCTGCCACCCGATATCGGTGCCTCTCCCTTCAGTAGATCCCAGCGTGCAAGTTGTTCAGCTGAGTATGCGAATCGTCCCGTTTCATCTCGATGGGTATTGAGTCGAATGTCGATGACGGTGGCATTGTCAAAGTCACTCACGGCGAGTCCGTAACGCTCTGGCCGATAAGGAACTAATCGAGGGTAGTAGCGAGTTCGCCTTTGATTGCGATCCGATGGTTCCGTTGAGCGTAGCGAGTCGTGAAAAGTTGACTCGCCATTTTGGTTGCTGATTTCACTCCGTAAGACCGTGACTGGAATGCCGATATCGCCGAGCGCAAGTGCGATTGCATTTGCTTGATCTCGATCGATGTGATGCCAAGCAGTACCATGCAAAAATAATGGCGATAGGCTTTTGAAAGTTTCACTCACCGCGGTGGATACACGATCCGAGTGTAACGCGGGGTGCTGCCACGGCGATGGTGGTCCAGTCCAGAGTGATCCTGCACGGGGTGAAACAAATTTGATTTTCTCGAGACGTGCTCGCATGGCATTCATGTTGTACAAAGCGTCGATGGAAGACGGGCGTCAATATTGCTGGTTGATCCGACTGATTGTTATCGCCAGTTGGGATTTAATTCACCGGGTTTGGCTGTTTCCGCTTCGAGCATCGCTCGCGGAACGATTCTCCTAAAATCTTTTGCGTCTCCACGAATAGATGCATTGATGAGTAACAGTCCAAGTCGGACTTGTTCACGTTGTCTTAGCGGCGCCTCGGTGACACCACTTGCAAGACTCTCTGCTTGCCCGCGAATAAAAATCGTGACGTTACTGGCGGCGTCACCTAAATTTTTTCCAGCATCGCCACCAATCACGATCGTGCCGCCAAGTGCGCCGATGCCAGTCTCTTTACCGACATCTCCTCGAACAAAAATTCCTCCACCTCGCATCGCCGCCCCACACCGATCACCGGCCGATCCATAGATCGCAAGTGTTCCACCGGTCATCGAGCAGCCAGCGCCTTCGCCAGCATTTCCGCGAATTCTTACCGCCCCACTTTTCATCCCTTCCCCGACTCCATGACCAACATTTCCAGTCATCTGCACATCGGTTAGCTCATTAAACGCAAACGCGTAGTCACCTAATGCACCATTCAGGGCTAATCGAACGGGATGAGCTAGGTGCATAAAGGCATTGGCCTGACCGTGAATACCATCGATGGTAACCTCCGGTAGTTTTTCCGCCTCCTCGTCGACGTCTATTTCTCGAATTTTGTTCATCAACTCGTCCATGTCGAACGAACTCAACGAAAACCGTCTGGCCTGCTGTTCAGAAGAATCGCTCATGAAAAAATTTTGTTACCCGATGTGATGGATCGATTCGAGGTAGTGCTCACTGCCAATTATATCGGTTTGCGTCCTGTTTAATATCAGATTTGCAGGGATATGCCCGAAGATGAACGGATCGAACACCGTCTTTGCTGAGCTAGGTTATCGGATTTTGAGATCAATGTGGAAGCATCACGAGTTCGCGCCTCCAGTGCCTTTTCCTTTGATGGATTTTAAAAAGCCTCGGATAAGTTTTTCAGCGTTAGCCTCTGTATTTCGTCCAACCTCTAAAACCTCGTCATGGTTGACTGTCGACTTTTGATCAGGGTTTGCAACATTCGTCACGATCGAGAGTACCAGCGGAGAAATTCTCAGATGTTTTGCAGCCATAGCTTCAGGGATGGAGCTCATGCCCACCACATCTGCACCGATTTTTCTCATCATCCGATATTCACTCCGCGTCTCATAGCTAGGTCCAAGCGTGGCAAGGTAGGTGCCGATGCGCGCATTGATGTGGTTTGAATTAGCGATTGCCAGTAATCGATCCACAGACGCGTCGTCGTAAAGATCCGTGGTTTGCCTTGCAGGTGTTGAAGAGGCCACTGGTGAAAATTTTTTCTGAAATGCAGGCTGGATCCCGCCAAGCCAATTTATGTGATCTTTGACGATCACAATGTCCCCAACCTTGAGTTTCGGATGAACGCCACCTGCAGCATTGGTGATGATTAGTTCCGTGATCCCAAGAAGGCTCATGACTTCAATTGGAAAGGTGACTTGCTGTGTCGTGTAACCTTCATATCGATGAAAGCGACCAGCCATTACCAACACCGGAACGTTCTCCAGTTGGCCCAAGAGTAATCGTCCCTCGTGGCCTTGAGCATGTGTGGTTTGGAAGCCAGGAATGCTAGAGAACGGCAAGTCTACTGAAACTCGGACTTGTTTTGCGATTCCACCCCATCCACTACCGAGCACCAATCCGACGCTAGGTTGAACTTGGGCGTAGGATTGAATGTAGGAACTTGCCTCGGCGGGATCGATGCTTGTCATCTGCAAGTCTCGTTAGATCTTCTGGAGCATTCGATGATGTATCGACGTCTCTTCGCCTGAAAAGATATCTGGCAACAAATTTAAGGAGAATGAGTGTGTGGCATTACCGAAATGAAGTCTTGCGAAAAAACTGCCTTCATCAAAGTTTGATGCGGAGTTTGAAACTCAATGGCAGGTTGAAAGACGTTGAAGATGAAAGGCCGGTGTTTCGCATGGCCGAGGCATTTAAGCGATACGATCTATGCCGGCTTCTTTCACGATCCCCCGCACCACTGCCTTCAGGTTCGGCGCCGCACGCCCTGCGACGGCGATGATTTCTTCGACATTGGCGGGTTGAAGTGCATCGGGAAGGCACATGTCGGTGATGACGCTAATCCCAACGGTATTCAGCCCACAGTGAACGGCAACAATCGTCTCTGGAACCGTGCTCATCCCAACAACATCAGCACCAATTGTTCGAAGGAAGCGGTATTCCGCACGAGTCTCCAGATTTGGACCTGCTACCGCAACGAAAACACCTTGATGTATCGTCAAATCGAGGTCGCGACCGATTTTAATGGTGCGATCGACCCAGTTTTGATCATACGGTTCGCACATGTCCGGAAAACGTGGGCCAAGACGATCATCATTGATTCCAATCAGCGGATTATCGCCCATCAGATTGATGTGATCTTCAATGACCATGAGGTCGCCCGATCGGAAATAAGGATTTAATCCTCCACAGGCGTTGCTAATCACTAAAAGTTCGACCCCGAGTTCTTTGAAAACTCTCACGGGCAATGTGATCAGCTTAAGCGGATAGCCTTCGTAAAGATGAAAACGGCCTTCCATGGCCACAACCGGTACACCAGCAAGATGCCCGCATACCAGCCGTCCTCGGTGGCTTGTAGCTGTCGATTTTGGAAAGTGTGGGATATCTTCGTACTCGATCGCTGCTACCACATCGATCTCTTCTGCAAGATCACCCAAACCTGTGCCCAAGATGATAGCGACTTTTGGTTTGACTGGAAATCTTTCGCGAATGACTTTGCACGCGTCTTGAATTTTGTCGTAAAGATCAAGCATCATTCAGCATCCCGAATCCGTCATGTCTGTCATTCGCGTTGCATATTGTAGGGATCATTAAAACAGTTCGCGACCTCCCAACAGCAAAGAATATTGAATTGTTTGTAAAAGATACGTCTAACCACAAACTTTCGTTTTTTGTAGCCTATCAGCGCCAAATCGACTTGCACGCCTCCTGACAAGATGCTTTTGCTTTGTATGGTCGTTGAAATCAATCAGAGCTTTTTATCGAATGGTGATGACTCGGCGCGACGCGTTACACGCCTAGGCCGTGACTTGGAAAGCGAAGATCAATCCCATCAAGTTAGACTGCTTCGTGTTGTCGTTTTGCGCAAGTTAAATTCCCGTGTAAATCCGATGGTTACTCTTACAACACAGCAAGTCACCACGATGCTTAAACAACTGCTTGGTTTATGGAAAGATACGTGGTGGTTGTGGTTGGGTTTCGTCTTGCTGACGATCGGTTTTAGTTTATTACTTGGTCTTTACTTTTTGCTGCTCTTGCCATGCTTGCCGATCCCATTCGTTTACTTTGCGATCAATCGATACGACGAAGATGGATCAGAGAAACGAGATCTGGGCGCATAAAGTACTTGCGATTAGCACTTATCGACCAGCACCTTGCAGCTTGAATCTTGGCGAACTGCGTGACAGGGTTCAACCGTAGATTTAATCGCTGACGATAAACAGATCCGACATAGGGTTTTACGAAGTTCTTAGTCGCGAACCCCCATTTCTCGACCATCAGGTTTCTTCTGTACTGCTTTGGTTATGAACCACTGAGATCCGCTCATCGATAATATCGGCAAACGCCCGAGATGAGCATCGATTGGCCAATATTTTGATCGGTCGCTACTGCGATCGTAAAAAGAGGTTTGAGCTCCTTCATTTTGGTGATGGGCGAGCCGCTTGACCTCTATACTACTTTATTAGTAAGTCCCGCTGCAGCTCTGAATGCCCTTCGGCAGTCGTTGAAGTATTCGCTTGCAACGTCGCGATTTATTTTGATGTTTTCTTCTCTGAACGAATTTGGTTATGGCTCAGACTGAAAAGATTGATGCTGAAAAAACGCTCGCGACAGTTACAAAAGCTGATGTTGACGGGATGCGTAAAACGCGGATCACCGGTCGTCTCTTAGCTGTTTTTACCCTAGGCTTTTTTTTCATTGCCAATCTGCCCTATCAGTACGTCGAAGTCGAATCTTACTGGCTAGGTCACTTGGATCTACCAGAGAGTCAGCAAGGTGGTGATAAAGAAATGCCCGTCATGGGTGGTTGGCCGTTGCGATATGCCGTTGCCTACCCGCACGACGCTGAATTGCGATATCGAGAATGGCGGCCGTTGTTCCTAGGGCTAAATGTTGCTTTGGGCTTTGCCTCTAGCTGGGCGATTTGTTGGTTTCTTGCCTTTCGATTCCGATCACTTTCTGTGGTCCCCGAGTCGAATCGTCGTCGTTTATGGTTCGACGGTTTGTTCGCTTTTCTTATCTTTGCCATTCCCACGCTGGTTGTTGGCGGCAAGGCGTGGGAGCCTTACCAGCAGCAGCAACTTGCCAAGCAATTCTTGAGAGATGGGAACTTCGCTATTTCCGCTTGGTTGCCTGAGTTCATCGAGCCGCATGTTCCTCGTGTACTCAAGAAATGGTTATCTGCAGTTCGGCATGTGCGTCTGACCTCTGCGACACCTTCAACGGCCAAGCAGATTGCGTCGATTCCAACTTTGGTTTCACTACATAGCTATGGCGGAGAATACGGGACCGACACTTTTGATGAGCTTGGGAAACGTTTGCACTTCGACTCGCTTTTGTTGGCGAATAGTAAGATTAACCAGAAGGAAACGGCTGCCATTTCAAAATTGCGTTGGGTTAAGCATCTGAAGTTTCCCGGCACATCGTTGACACCCAAGCAATTTCACTGTTTTGATGAACTGCCGCTGGTTTCGGTGGATCTACAGGGAACCGGCCTTGCGTATCGGGAATTGGCCGAAGTGAAATGGGCGCGCTCCTGTGAGTTACTCTGGCTATCACGGCCTGCCAACGGAATTTCCGACGCGTTGAGTCTCGAAGATTGGAGCAATCTAAAATCTCTTTGGATTAAGCGAAGAAATTACGAGTTAAATGATGCAGTGTTAGGGATTCGGCTCGCTAACCTTCCTTCACTGAGGCGACTCTGTTTGGATCGGGCTCAGAAACATGACCTAACCCTGATCAATGTTCCGCGTTTGGCAAGTTTGGAAGAAGAAATTGTTGACGCTCGATTTGTTGCCACTGACAACTACCGTGTGCCCGGGCTCACGTGGGTGCGTAATCTCGAGGTCTCAGGAGCCGATAGCTTGTCGGAGCTGACCTGCTATGCAAAGGATCTGGAGCAGTTGCAACTGGGGCAGCTCCCGAATTTACAGAAGTTAAAGCTTGGATCTTACCTTGTGACGTTGATGGGCAACGTGATTCCGCAGGAGGCGGACTCGGAAAAGTGTCGCCGTTGGGTTAGCTATTTGGGAGACAGGAGTGGGCCGTATGAAATAGATTTGGGGTATCTACCGCTGCAGGGAATTGAACTTTCGCCGTTGTCGCAAAACACTGGCATCCAGCAGCTCAATCTGAACGGTACCTTTGTTGATTTTTCTCAGTTGCAGCAGATCGGCTCAGCAAAAAAGTATAAGTCACTTGATGCGAGAACGACTCCACTAAAAGGACGAGAGTTTATCGAGTTGCTGCACCAATTTCCGGATTTGGATCAACTGCTTGTAGACGGTTCAGATCTTCAGTACTTAGGCATTGAGCAGAATGATCAACTCAAGTTTTTGCACATTTCGACAATGCGAAAGGTCAGAAATGTCTTGATTGTCGACCAGCCAAAAATGAACACCAGTTTGCAGATGGTGGCCAACCCCGTTCGTTTGAAGATTGAAAACGTCCCGGGTCTGGCTGGCTTATCGCTTGTCGGGCCATGGCCCGCCGACTCTTCGATCAGCGGATTGCGAGATCTTGAATGGTTCGCCGGTGGCGGTGTTGATGTGGATGATCGGATCGCAAAAGAAGTCCTGGCTTGTACGCATTTGCACCGTTTAACAATGGCCTACCCGTCCGTCTCTCGAGAGATGTTATTCGAGGTTGGCAAGTTAAATGAGCTTGTGTCATTATCGCTACCCGGAACCATGCTGGACGATGAAGTCGTTTCGTCTTGGAAAGGTGTAAACGATCTCTGGGAGGTGAATTTCAACGACACTAAGATTGGTGCACAGACGATCGTTTGGCTCACTCGAATGCCGTCGTTGAGACGAGTTTCTATCAATCGGCTTGCGGTCGACGAAGCGATGATTCAAGCGATTGTTGCTCTTCGTCAGATCTGTGAATTGCACTTGGAGGGAACGCAAATTCCTTCCGAATCATTATCAAAGCTTTTGCAAAACGGTCATCTTGAAGTGCTGAACCTCTCTGGTTGGCAACTTGATGAAAAGTTAATTCAAATGCTCGAGCAACACGGAAAAGGCCTAACGCATCTGATCCTTGATAGCCAAAGGTTCGATGTTAAGACCTTTCGGCGTTTGATGCAGATTTCGGACTCCGTTTTTATTAATACGATCCGTTATCCTGAAGAACTAAGCGAAGCAGAGATTGCCACCATTCATGAGCGTGCTGATGCAGTGAGGCGTCAGACGAATTCTGGTTGGAGATTGATGCTGGAGTCGCCGCAGGACGTCGGGCTTGGAATGAATCGCAGTGGTTTTCTAAATGACCGGCAAAGAAGGATCAAGCAGCGAGAAACTCCGTGGATGCCAAGCTTTTTTTCAGTAAGCTTGGCACCGGAGAAGTTTCGGCGAGACGCCCAAGAATCCCAGACGAACGAATGATTAGATCCCGTCGCTGATTGAACTTTAAAGCGTATATCGAGCTGTGAGATCATGTCCGGGGTCATGGAGATTGGTGTCGGCAAGGAATAGTTTTCCCGCATTGGGGCATTGAGTCTGTGCCTCCTCATTCATGTGCTCCACCGCCGTAGTGATTAGCAGTTTCAAGTCGCCGTCGACTCGAACGAAAGCGGGGCAGGTATTCTGAGGTGATCCCTTGGTTTGCCAAACAATTTTTCGTTCGCCAGTCCTTAAATCATAAAGACGAGTTTCTCCATGTTCGGCGACCTCGGGGCGAAACATTGATACGACGAGCCCTGTGCCGTCCGGAGTTAGCACTGCGCCATCCGGAACTGCTGGGTCATCAGTAAAATCAATCACCACTCGTGCTGCACCAAGTTCCCCCGTTTCGAGATCGATTGGGTAGCTCACGACCTTTCGCGTCGGTGAATCGATATCAAGCAAATGGGTTTTACCATCATCATCAGTTAGGATTGCCTTGCCATTGCTGCAGATTTGGTCGGATCGCAGTTGCACCAGATGATTGCTCGATCCTTGGTAGAGATAAAGACCTGCTTTTTTTGTCGCAAACTCTAGGTCCTTGGTTCCAAAGATCAATTGGTTGCCAATTGCCCAGCCGTCATTGATGATCGTATTGTCGACAGCAGCATCGACACCCTCATAAAGCAGTGTCCAAGACCGGTCGGCCAGATTAAATAGACCAATGGATCTCTCACAACCAATAATAAAAACATCAGCATTGGAAGTTGGAAACGCAAAGCCGGGTCGGCCTGGCAATTCATAGGATTGATTGAACATTGTTTTCAAATCGAGCACATTGAGGCTTCCATGTTTGCTCTCGGTTCCGTGCTGGATGGCAACCCAGGAAACCGTGTGATCGCTTAGTGCCATCGGTCCCTCTGGCAAATAGCGAAGAGCGGGGCTGTACTCGATATTGAGTGGTGCTGCTTGAATGATTTGAGTCATTTGGATAATTGCGTTCTAGGGTTTGCTGCGAAGGGTATGAATCAAGTGTTTTGTATCAGCTTGCTTCTTTGAGTAATCAATGTTCACCAGATATTTATGATTAATCTCCAGTCGATCAACCGCTGTGCGCAGAATGGGCGTTGGTAATTGTTGATTTTTTTTAGCGGTTCATTCTTTTGCTAGACCGTGTTCACACGTGCAAGCATCTCGAGTTCGGCCAGAAAGTCGCTGGCAGTTTTCGAGAAGTATCTCTTCACTTCGGAGGGCTAAGTCTTGTTCTATTTGTTTGCACTGTTCGATTGAGTTGCGGTCGCATCCACGTCCGGAATCACGATGCGTCCGTGTGATACGCTGAGTTTTTTGTTTTGTTAGATTGCATCCCCTCCATCGAGTCTAAGCTTTTTCGGCTTCTTAATTTTAAAAACTCTGAGTCAAAGTAACGTGAAAATGATTGTGGTGCGCATGATGACTACCGACATTTCAGACAATACCACTGTACGTCCGGCTAAACTAACCGTGGTTAGATGTTTACGGTTCATCCACGTGGATATTGGCCATTGACCCACATTGAGGTCGAGACGCGATCTCGATCTCTGACGATCGATAATTTTTCGAGGTACAACCTCGCCGGTGATACCCGATTAGTCTAAGTTTTGGAATCTTCCTGCTCTATTCCATCCGCGTGTTTCGAAATTTCACTTTCGGCAACCACATTTATGGTTGGACTCCAGGGTTGAAGAGGCATCTCTGGTGGCTTGACTCAGCGGACCTGGTTGTTTGAGAGGATTTGTTGCCAATTGATTCCAAGGAAGCAGTTGATTTGACTAATCTGCGGTTATCGCGGGTTAACGGTTAGCTTGATAACGCCCGTCCAAACTTTTGGTCTGTGTGAGCCAAGCCAATGAGGATATTTCCCTATTTTCGAGAGGATAAAGACACGTGTCACTAAGCATTATGCGTCGTTTCACTTTTTGCGCCGGGCACCGTCTGGTCGGACATGAGGGAAAATGTCGAAATCTACACGGACACAATTACGTTCTCGAGCTTTATGTGACAGGTCAGCAGCAAGACGAGATTGGACGGATTCTCGACTTCAAACTACTCAAACAACGAGTCAACGGTTGGATTGATGAGCATTGGGATCACACGTTTATCCTTTGGAAAGAAGATGCCAATGGCTTAGCGGCGATTCGCTCATCCGAGCCGCATCGGATCTACGAGCTGGATAAAAATCCGACGGCGGAGAATATGGCGGTTCATTTTTTGCATCAAATCGCTCCGACGATACTTGAGGGGACGGGAGCTTCTGCGTTCCGAATTCGTCTCTGGGAGAGTGAGGAAACTTGCGCCGAGGTCATCTTGGATCAGCAGTAGTGTTGCGTTGGCCGGGGATGACGCTCTTCGACTTGGATAATTGGGACTCCTTGAAGTCATTGATTTAGGACTCGAGGGCTTCCACGTTGGGTTTCCACTCTGGGCTTTCAGGGAGTGGGTGCTCGGGGGGGCCTGTTCACGCGTTCCTTGGGGGCGGTTAGAGCCTTGGTACTGGGGGCCGCAAGAATCTCGTGCTGCGCCGCAGAATCTTGGTTGCTAGGCTGTTAGAGGACTATCGAAATCGAGAGAGTTATTGAGAACCATGTCCTAGATCGGGTTGGTGAGATCTTCATCGGTGAGCACTTGGCTCGCAAAGCGGCCAGACGGGAAAGAGTTCCCCGTAAAAAGGTGGAGTCACGCCTGTTTCGCCTCTTGCCTGATTTTTGCGTTAATTTAATCTGGATATGAAGTTTGGTAGGCGGGTCCCTAGATCAGTTTCCAAACTTCTGCTATTTTTCGCCTCTCGCCGAGTTTACGGTGGCGAAGAAAAGATTTGTAGACTCGCCTTCGGGCGACAACTTGTGGCCTACGGCGGCATAGCTCAGCTGGTTAGAGCAGCGGAATCATAATCCGCGTGTCGGGGGTTCGAGTCCCTCTGCCGCTACTTTTGAGATTGGGTGACGATTGGTCCGTCGATGATCAATGGATCTAACTTCTCAATCGAAACTTCGTTAACCCGTTCCGAACTTTTCGGTGCGGGTTTTTTCGTGATATTGGTTGAGAGATGAAAGTGACTTCCGATTCCTGACTCGCGGCTAAGATCCAGTCGCAATCGAAAGAATCTCCATCAAAGGATCTCGCCACAGTTGTGATCAACAAGTGCTCCCTATTGCCGACCGGCGGATTACTTAGGATCCTTTTCCTGTCGCACGCTCTTGAGAAATTTTCGCAGCTGATTGCGACTTGCCTCGAAACCTTGGATCTGACTCACCGTTCGAATGTCTTCGCGAGTGAATGTCTGATCGTAACGGTTGAGAATCTCATTCAAGGCTTCGTATTGGCCTCGCAACGCCATGATCGGAATCATGTTGGGCTGCAGGAACTCAATCCACTGATCACCCCCCCCATATTCAAGCAGACTCTCAGCGAGGCTTGAGCTTGACTGGGTGAGAGACTTGAGGATTCGTGTGCTTCGTTCCGATAACGCAACCGGTTCAGACGCTTGATTTGTGATCGATGAGTCATCCGTTTGATCGGATTGAATACCGTTTACTGAACGATTTAGCCGTTGGATTTCGCGGTCGGTTCGCTGAGCGACTTCGTTGACCGTCGAAGTGGAAGGATGAACTTTTAATTCGGCCGCCATAGTGTGGGTTTGTGAAGTTCTTCGAGTCTGCGTCGGTGCTCGATCATAAAAGTATGGATCATCGTGAAGATCAGGAGCGCGAAACGAACCTCGCACCCAGGGGTCGAGCGAATAAGGGAACAAGAAATAGGGATCAGGATAACCTAGGTGATCATAACCAAACGATCGTGATCCTAACGACCATCGTCCAACCGTCGTTGTGGGATGGCGATCTAATGCTAGCCGACCACGTTGAATGTCTTGTTTGGCACTCTGACCCTCGACCAGATTTGACCTGACGCGTTGACGTGATTGAAAGGGTTTTCGCTCGGTCTTCTCAGCACCTGCCTTGCCCTTTTTGGTCGGCGAGGCGGAGACGTCGAGCGGCTGGCTTGCGATAATCAAGATAAGGGTCGTTAGCAAGATTCTCATGAAGCTGACTAGTAATTAGGTGCTGACTGGAGAACAGGGATGGAACGTTCTTTTTTGTTCTTCCATCACCGTAGGTCGTAATATGCTCAGGTAGACTGAGGATTTACGTGATCGCTTTAAGAAAATTCATCGAGCACCGTTTCAACCGATCCAACAGCAAGATAGAGCGATCTAATCGTTACGACCCGTCCAGCCGGAATTGGATAAATCGTCATCTACCGAAGCAAGCAATCAGCTAGACCCTTCGGCAACGGAGACACGCACGGCAGATTTTCGCTGTGTCAATTTTTCTTTCCACAGCTAGGCATCGAACGATTGAGATTGAGAGTCGAGAGCGAAGGCAGCTTGCTTTTTTTAATAGCAGGTAGCAGAACACCGTTCAAAGACGTTGTCGTGTTGATGACGGAAACGCCAAAGGGCTGGTGCGCCTATTGTCCATGTTGGCACAGCTGCTTTCCAATGCCTATGGCTGTTTCTACTGCCAAGCTGTCGATCAAAAAAAATGGCTACGCACGAGATCGGATCCCAGAAAAGCCCTCGCTCGTGTAGATTGCTGCAAGGATTAAGGACATCACCAATGCGACATATCGAATCCCACCAGGTACGACGCGGTAACAGAGGAGTCCAGCAGCTACTGCGGCGATAGCGAGCGCAAATCGTGTCAATGCAATCTGATCATTGGCTGAAAATCTTTGCGAGGTTGAATCGCTCGAGGAAAATAGCGAACCAATGGAGTGAGTCACCATGTTGATGATCGAAGTTGTTGCGTTTGCCGATTCAGTCGATTGCGAACCCAGATGAGCCGCGTCTTCCAGTTGGTATTGCTCCGCCTGAGTTAAAACTCGATCAACCTGATTTTCAACTTCCTCGATGGACGTGAAATCAATCGAGTTCTCATGATTCGTCGTTTTGGAAGCACTTTCCAAAAATGCCTCTCTCTTGACGGCGGTTGTCAGTGCTTCACGATTTTGTCCGTGCCAAATTACCTGATCCTTGTCACGGTTGCTTTGTAACGCACTCGTGCTCGTGCTCTTTGCAGCAGCTTGCCTGTTGGAGCTGAAAAAGAGGTCGTCCACTTCACTCACCACACGCAATGGAGATGAGGAGTTCTTCGTCGGTTCACCAGTCGCTGCTTGGGGTTTCTCGCCAGCTTTGTTTTTTGACTGAAACCAGTCGTCATCTTGCGAACGCTGATCCGAAGAGGGTTCGGCTGATGCCGTACTCTCTTGATTCGCTACGAATGAACCGACCAACTCAGATTCGGTCGTCGCAGCGGATGAATCTCCACCTTCGCCGATTGGGGTGCTACCCAGGTTTCTTAAGAGGGATTGCCATCCAGAACGCTTCTTATTCCCGGAGGTTGATTCACCAAGAGGTCGGTCGCATGAAGGTAAATCAAGCATCGACTCGCCGGGACTCACATGACCTGCATCCGAGTCATGATGGGAGTGATTCAATGATTCAGCGATTGCCTGCTGGTCGGTTGATCTCTCGTGATTCTTCTGTTGTTTCTTTTGCTGCTCACGCATGACCTGAAGCAACGAAATTGCTTCGGCATAGTCAGTACGAGTTCGTTGAAGCTCGTTCGATGTATTCTCTAACGCTGCCTCAAGTTCAGACGTGTTGTCCACCGACGAAACCAGCTTGGTCGCTTCGCGTTTTTCAATGTCGCGCTGACGCTTTAATTCCATCAGCTCTGCAAGAAGTTCCGCGTTCCTTTGGCTCAGTTCCGTGTACTCTCGCAGTGAATCGTGATCCAAGTTTTCGAGCGTCGCGGCGGAGTCAGTTAAGCTTCGCGTTGGCCGGTTTGTCGACGTTGTATCGTCTGAAGCATTTTGTGTAGCATCAGCCACCTTACTATCCGAGTGCTGAACTTCATGGCCGTCAGTCGAGATTTCGGACGTAATGGACGGTCGGTCGGGGTCAAGGATTGCAACGGAATCCATGTCCTTGCACGAAGTTTCTACCTTGGTTCCTTGTTCGTCTTGGCTCCACCCATCTTGTTCCGATTCGCTCAAACCTATTTCGGAGGTATCACCTTCGAGTGGCGGTGGGTCAATTGAGTTGGCTGCGGAAATCAGATGCTCCAAATCCCGAATACTGCCTTCCATTTTTCGTAATTCGGCCTGGCTCTTTGCTTTCTCTGCAATCACTCGGTCTCGATCTGACTCGAGTTGCCTAACTAACTGCTCGTGTTCACGCCTTTGTAGTTGTTCACGCAATTGAATGAGATCACGATCTTGCTGGGTTTCGAGAAGTTCTTTGCGAATCTCATCCAGTTCGGAGCTAAGGCTATTGATTTTCGCAATCGAAAGTTTGCTGTTTTCGCTCTGCTCGATGGCCTTCGTTTGCTGTTCGCGTAAACGATTTTCTAAATCAAGTTTTGCATTTTGCAGTTCAGTTTCTCTCTGCAAATGCAACGCCTGTTTTTCTTTGAGTGATTCTCTGAGTGAATTGATTTCCGTTTGCCGCTTTGCGAGTTGGTCGTAAAGCTCAAGCGATGCAGCCTCTTCAGCTTGGATTCGTGAGAGACGTTTGGTTAAGTCTTCTTCTCGGTATTTTAGATCCGCCAGATCGTTTTCTATTTTGGCCTCACGTTTTTCGGCGAGCCGTTCACGTCTGATGCAGTCCTCTAGGCGGGACTGCGTGACTAAATTTGAAAGGTTTTGAGATTCGCCCGTTGCGGGCGGTTGATGATCCGTCGAACGCCGATTGTGTTCCGGCGGTTTATTCGTTGACCTTGCGATTGCCCGTTCTAAGTCGGGTGGGAGTGCGTTGGTGAGAGTGGCTGGTTGGGATGAACGATCCTGAATCCGACGATTCGAAACCAGTTCAAAACGGTAACCACCCAGACTGAGGATGTCTCCGTTGTTTAATTCCGCATGCTTCACTGCGTGGCCGTTTACAATGACTGGGTGTGTATGAGCCTCTACGGTGATGCGAATCGAGGAATACCGAAGCGTTTCATGAAGAGGTAATACATTGGCATCTCTGAGCCGAATCGAGCAGCCCTCGGCGGTGCCAAT